>JALSVQ010000110.1 GCA_027073495.1 Flavobacteriaceae bacterium
AAGCTCAACACATCATTATCATTTTCAGATAAATATAACAATGAACGTATTCAAGATATTGTAGCCAATCAACTGGTTGCTCAAGGGTTTTATGAAATGATGAATAACTCTTTGACAACTCCAAAATATATTGATTTAACAGAAACACTAGATGAAACGCGTAATGTAAATATACTCAATCCTTTGAGTAATGATTTATGTGTAATGCGTCAAAGTATGTTGTTCAGTGGTTTGGAAGTGATTACGTATAATATTAACCGTTCACAACGTGATTTACGCTTCTTTGAGTTTGGAAAAACGTATCATAAATTTGGAGCGAATAAGGTTCAAGAAGACTATAGCGAGTTAAGACATCTTTCGCTTTTTCTTTCAGGAAATATGCTTTCAGAAAACTGGAAATCACCTAGTGATAGAGCAGATTTCTTCTACTTTAAAGCTTGGGTAAATGCTGTTTTTGAAAAATTAGGTATTCAAAACATAAAAGAAACAGCAGCCAAAGAAGATTTCTTTGCCGAAGGACTGACCTATTCATTTGCCAAAAAGACAAAGCTTGTTACCTTTGGTGTAGTGCGTTCTAAAGTATTGAAACCATTTGGTATAAAACAAGCTGTTTTATACGCAGATTTTAATTGGGATAATATTCTTGAAGTTGTAAAATACAACAAGATAAAAGTTGTCAATATGCCAAAATATCCAGCGGTAAGACGTGATTTGGCATTGCTTGTAGCCGATACTGTTAGTTTTAAAGAAATTGTAACTATTGCTAAGCAAACAGAGAAAAAACTGCTTAAAGCTGTAAACTTGTTTGATGTTTATACAGGAGATAAACTCCCAGAAGGTAAAAAATCTTATGCGGTGAGTTTTATGCTGCAAGATGAGCAGAAAACACTCAACGAGAAGCTTATCGAGAAGATAATGCAAAAGCTTATTACTAATTTTGAGAAACAATTAGGTGCAACATTGCGTTAGGTAGATTTATTAATAATTTGAAAATATGCTGATTTGAAGATTTTTTGATCTTTTGTCTACCAAAGACAGGATTTCGACAAAGCGAGAAATGCGTGCCGAGAATTCGTATTATTAAATATAAATAGGAGATTCTATAAAGTATCTAATTTATTAACTTAAACCTAATTCAGAACGCTCTTTTTTGGTCATTTTTGCAATGACTAAAAGATACGAATCGTTGATGAGTTGATAGAAAAGTTCTTTTGATAAGCAATCGTTAGGAGCAATGCTGTTCCAATGTTTTTTGCTCATGTGAAAACCTGGAGTAACACAAGGATATTCGTCACGTAATGTTAAAGCGTAGTCAGGATCACATTTTGCATTAACACTAAAAATAGGATTATTAAGACTTGTTAAAGCAAACATCTTACTACCAACTTTAAAGACTAAAATATTCTCATCAAAAGGGAGACTTTCTGTAGTTGCTTTTAAGGATAGACAGTAATTTCTAAAATTCTCAATATTCATAACTATTCGTTTTTATAGTAGCAGCAGGTCACTTTCGCAAGGGTTTGATACTAATTTTTCAATAACTTTTATATCATTATTAATTGCTAACGACTACTTGTATGGTTAGTGGCGTGTTAAAAGTACGAACTTTTGAATAAATCACCAAACTTTATTTAAAGTACTTCCCTTTGGGTTTAGCAATTAGTAGCCATTAACTATACAAATTGTTGGTAATAGTTTGTTGTTTTGTTTGAAATATGTATATTTGCGTTATATTTGTAAAATGTTATCAGTAATATAAAAAATTGAGTTACTTAAAAAACAAATCGGAATTTAACATTGATGGGGCTGAGTTACTTATTGATAATTATCTATTTGCTCCAAGTATTCATTGTTCGTATTATTCAGTTTTTCAATTAATGAAATATATTTATTGTACGAAAAACAATATAACATATGAAGAATATAGTTTAGTCGCTAAAAATCAAAAAGGATCTTCTCATAACCATTTAATAAGAAATTTCTGTGATTTAAATAGCAATATTCGTGAAAGAAGATTTTTAAAACGAAAAATTGATGATTTAAAAGCAAGTAGAATAAAATCTGATTATGATAATTTTCAAGTTGACTTAGAGTTTAGTAATAAGGCTTTAAGAAAAGCAAAAGAATTACTTATAGAAATTAAAAATATATAAATATGCGTTCTGTAGATTTAGTAGAAAAAGAATTAAGAAACATCTCAAATACTGTAGAAGGGGTTGAGATTAGATATGAATTTGATAGCCGTAATTTAATTCATTTAATAGAAGTTAAACCTTTAGATTTATTTGAAAATAATTCTATTTATTTAGATAAAGAAATTGAATTAGAAGATAAATTTTTCAAATTATTCCCTGAAGAAAATCTGGTGTTTATTTCTGAGGATTCATTGTCTAAGATTGAAAATCCAAATTTAATACTTCCTCTAAAAATTAAGTATGAGAATATAGTTAAATCACCTATTAGTTTTAATGGGTTGTTTGGTATGTTTGCTTTAGATTCTGAAATAAATGATAATAATAATTTAGCATTAGCAGCATAAAATGGAAAATTCACAATTTCAATTTAAAGGATTTCAAATCAAGAAAACATTGATTGATGTAAAGCAAAGTGATAATTTGGATTTATCTATACAATTTAAACCTTTAGGTATTTTAAATAAGAAAGAGTCTACTTTTGTCTTAAAATTAGGAGTTATAATAAAAGATACTGATAAGTTAAATATAGAAATTTTATCAGAAAGTTTTTTTAATTATTCTAATATTGAAGATGAAAAACTAAGTAGTTTCCTTTATTTAAATGCTCCTGCAATTATGTTCCCTTATTTAAGAGCATACATTTCCAGTTTAACGGCTTTATCTGGAATAAACCCTATTACACTTCCTACATTAAATTTATCAGGATTAAAAGGCGAATTAGAGAACAATATCACTATTGTTGAGTAATTTTGCTAACTGGTCAATAAACTTCATAAAGACACTTGATTTATTACTAAAATAAATCGTTTTCGTTTGCTTTTCAAAATGAAGTGTAAGCATTACATGCTGTGCTGTTTTAATGTAACTAATATTTTTTATAGTCTGAATTATGATTACAACGGATTTCTTAAATAATCTATTAAAGAGTGACCTATTGTAGCTTATTGTAATGGTTTTATTGTTACTATGGATACTCCCATCACAAAAATCAAAAAGCGTATTCATCATTTATACTATTTTTCCATCGCGCATACTAAGTTTTCTATCAGCCATATCAGCCAAAGATTCATTATGTGTTACAATAACAAATGTTTGCCCAAACTCATCACGGAGTTTAAAAAACAGTTCGTGGAGTTGATTGGCGGTAGCGGTATCAAGGTTTCCACTGGGTTCATCAGCAAAAATAACCGAAGGATTGTTAATCAGTGCCCGCGCAACAGCTACACGTTGCTGCTCGCCACCAGAAAGTTCATTAGGCTTATGGTCTGCACGATCTTCAAGCCCAAGGAAGCGAAGTAGTTTTTTTGCATTGGCAGTAGCTTCACTACTACTTGTTCCTGCTATAAAAGCTGGAATACATACATTTTCAAGTGCTGTAAATTCAGGAAGGAGTTGGTGAAACTGAAAAATAAAACCAATATGTTTGTTTCTGAATTGTGCGATTTCGTTAGCGCTTAATGTTTTGATTTCATGCTCATTAATTATAAGGCTATAATCTGTATTAGATGCTTTATCCAAAGTTCCTAAAAGCTGTAGTAATGTTGTTTTTCCTGCTCCAGAAGGACCTACTATAGCAACAATTTCACCTTTTTTGATATGTAAATCTATTCCTTTTAATACTTGAAGTGTACCATAGGTTTTTGTTAAATTTTTTGCTTTAATCATAAATTGAAGATTGTCATTATCAAAATTATTTATTCTAAGAAGAATAAGTACAAAACTAATTAATTTGTATTGAAATAGCACTATTTGTAATACTATTTTGCAATTATTGCGTAATTATCAAAATAAAATGAGTATTTTTGAATTTCTAACTAATTTTAAAGGTAGATTATGAAAATTAAAGATATAAAAAAGATAACAAAAGAAACGAATCGTGTATTTATAGCCTCAAAGCTAAGTGATTTGAAGGCTGATTTATCAGAAGCGTGCTATGATTATTTTAAAAAATCGTGGAAAGATGAAGCATTACAATTTATAAAAGCGCCACAAGCTACTGTTTATGTTGTAAACACAAGCAAAGATAAGTCAGATGCACAAGCATTGCGCAAATTAGGACATCAAGTGCATAGCGCATTAAAAAACGAAAAAGATGTTGCCGTATCAGGAGCAGTAGCAGCTGATGTACTTGCTTTTGTAGAAGGTTTTATGTTGTCTAATTATCAATTTTTAAAATACTTTACAGACAAAGATAAACGTAAAAACAAACTCAAAACACTTGCAGTAGCTGGTGTTTCAAAAGCTGAATTAAAAGAATTAGATCAATTAACACAAGCTGTTTTTTGGGCTCGTGACCTTGTTAATGAACCTGTTTCTTATTTAGATAGTGTAACTTTAGCCAAAGAAATAGCCGCTAAAGGAAAAGCAGCAGATTATAGCGTAAAAGTATTGGATAAAAAAGCCATAGAAAAACTAAAAATGGGCGGTTTATTAGCCGTGAACCAAGGTTCTGTTACGCCACCAACATTTACCATAATAGAATATAAACCTAAAAACGCTAAAAACAAAAAACCGATTGTATTGGTTGGGAAAGGTATTGTTTATGATACTG
>JALSVQ010000111.1 GCA_027073495.1 Flavobacteriaceae bacterium
AGATAAAGTGCCATAAGACTCCGTGAATAAACGCTTGAAAAATCACGCCAATACGTAACCGATTGCTTAAGGTAATAATCAAAAGCAGGCTTCAACGTTTTTGATATCGCTTTATCTTTATAAAAACTACGCATGTACAGGTATTGCATCTGATAATTATCCAAATGATTTTCTGCAATATAAGCAGCAGAATCTTTTTTGGCTTGTGCTTTATCTTTAGCATCAGCATTTTTTACAATTTCAGCTGCGTTTTTCAATATATTTTGGTAATCATTTATTATTTCTTTATCAAGATAATTTACCGCTTTAGCAATCATTTTTGTTGTTTTAGGACTGTATGTTTTTATGCCTAAATGATTTAAATGACCGTAACCACTCGCTATATGCTGTGTGATATATCTGCTCGCATAGCGACCGCCTTTAAACCAAGGAAAACCACCATTTGATTTTTGAATATTAGCTAGTTTATTTGTTGCTCGTTTTAAAGAACGACTCATTTTATTGAGATTAAACAACAGTCCAATACGTTTTTTCTGAGCAGCCTCCGATTGCGCATCGCGCAGCCAAGGTGTCTCTTGAATAATGATATTTTTTAATGTTTCATTTTTCTCTAAATTCGATAGCATAGCATCGCTATTTTCCCATTGTTCAAAGACCGCTTTTACCTTTGGATTACTATTGGCAATATGCGTAGCTAAGGCATTGGCATAATATCTCGAAAATGTCTGTTCAGCACATTCATACGGATATTCAATAAGATAAGGAAGCGCTTGCACCGCATACCAAGCTGGGTTTGATGTTATCTCTAGCGTAAGTTTATGATTTTGTAATGTAGCCGATTGCTGATTTTTGAGTTTGTCTAGTGTAAAGGTTTTAGTTTGTCCCTTTTTGACCCACATTGCCATAGACTCGGTAACAAGCATACGATTACTAAGTACCGGAAGTGCATTTTGCTCGCCATCAGTAAATTTGCCCATTTTTGCCACAACTTTCCATTGTACTGTTTTGGTACCTTTTGGGATGTAGAGTTTCCAACTCACTACCGTATTTCCTTTGGCTGCTACTTCAAAATTTTGAGTAGTTTGTAGATTCGCAAGCACTTGGTCAATACGTTTTCCTGTTTGTGCATCTTCAAGTGTAAGCTGTGCAAAGCCTTTGCCTGCTTTATCAGTAAGATTTACTATTTTAGATTGGATAACAATACTATCGCCTTCGCGTAGAAAACGAGGTGTATTAGG
>JALSVQ010000112.1 GCA_027073495.1 Flavobacteriaceae bacterium
TCATTACTCAAAGAATAATTATGAAATACAGGTGTAAAAACGCCATTTAAATTTTTAATTTTATTTCCTAATTGCTTTACTTTTTCCAATGAATTTTTACTCGAAAAATAAAGATGTTCGTGCAGTGTACGCTCGTTTATAGGTATATTATATACTTTAAGAGGTGTTTGTATTTCAAATTCAATATCATAAAAATAAAAAGGTGAACAGGTACTTGCTCGAAAGCCGATACGTTTTTCGTAACCCATCGTATAGTCTTCTATCACACCCAAGTCAACCAAATGCTGATAGGTTTCGGGAAGTGTGCTATGGCTTAGATGTTGCCGTGTTGCCAATACAGGATGATGAATAATAGTGTTCAAACGTTGTATTTCTTCTTTTAATCGCTTCTCATTGGTATTGGTAAAATAGGATGCCAAGAGCCCAACTTGCGTATAATCTGCTACAGCCTTAATGCGTGACTGATAGGCGAGATTAGTATATGAAATGTTATTATCGTAAGTAGAATAATCTCCCAATAGAAAGAAAAAAATACTTTTGAAATTGTACTGTTTGAGCAATTGCATAATACTTTCATAGGTATCAAAAGGGTCTTCATCCAAACCAAACCAAACTTTTATCCGATTCAAAACGGCTTTAAACTTAAAGGTGAAAAGTTCAAAAACTAAAGCGGCACCATTGCGCATAAAACCCTTGTGTTTGTACATATAAGCTATCGGCACTTCAAAAATGGGTTTGAATTCAAATTTTTTATAGTTAAAGGTATAATCAGGGAAACGTTCTTTGAGCAATTCTCGAAAACGAAATGCCCAAATATCTATTACAGGTTTCTCCAAAAAATTATGCTGGAAAGCCAAACTTGCAGCTGCGGGAAAAAGTGCTTCTTTGGTTTTCTTGTGATAGCTATATTCTTCGTAACGCGTTATTAAATAAAAACTGGCTGCAAAAATATCAAATGGTATAGCTGACTCCTCCAAAATTTCAAAAAAACAAGGCACGCCTTGCCATTCTTTGACTTCAATAAATACATCTTTTATGCCTTGTTGAAATACCAATGGATGTGCGCTAACATGAAACTCTTGTCCCAAGGGCTTGTGTGCATATGAAAACTTAGGTCCATCGTGAGCTACAAATTCATCTATTTTGGTAGTAAACGATACAGGCGTAAGTAAAATACGTGAAAAAAACTGCTTAAAAATATATGTAAGCCGTGGTGTGATTTTATGTGTATAAACAA
>JALSVQ010000113.1 GCA_027073495.1 Flavobacteriaceae bacterium
AATTCTACAATAAGCGCGATAGCTTTTGGAGAAGCTTTAAATCCTTTTTCGTTTAATAGATCACGTGTCCAAGTACCAACTTGGTTGTCATAAAGTTTTTTAGTATCTAATAGTACTGCGGTTTTATAAAGCGTTTTATAGAGTTTTTTGCGTTTATCAATGCGTTTACCTTTATAAGCAATAACTAAAATGGTACTTGGTTGTGGATTTTCTGCATAAGTTATTAATTTTTCAATGTTTCTGCTTAATGCTTGTGCCTCTTTGACTATTACCACTTGATGTTCTGCCATCATAGGGAAACGTTTGGCTTGGGCAATAATAGCTTCAATGCTTGTGTCACGGCCATAAAGTACCACTTGATTAAAGCCTTTGTCTGCTTCAGATAATACATTTTTCTCGATATAATCGGTTATTAAATCAATAAAATAAGGTTCATCACCCATTAAAAAATAAACAGGTTTGAATACTCCTTTTTTGATACTATTAATTATTGTTTTAGGCATATCATTTTTTTTAGCATCTTTGCATTATGCAAAAATTGAATTTTAATACTTATAAATTCCGCCTCAAAAATACAGAAAATAAAATCAGTATTTTTGATGAAATGCGAAAAAAATTTATAATCTGTACTCCAGAAGAATGGGTGCGCCAACATATCATCCAATTTTTGATTCAAGAGAAGCACTATCCCAAACAATTGATAGCCGTAGAAAAAGAATTTAAGCTTAATGGTTTGAAAAAACGTTTTGATATTTTGGTTTTTGATACTGATGCGAAACCCTTATTACTTGTAGAATGTAAAGCTCCAAAAGTAAAGATAACACAAGCTACTTTTGATCAAATAGCACGTTATAATTTAGAAATTAAAGCACCATTATTAATGCTGAGTAATGGTTTAGAGCATTATTATAGTAGAATGGATTTTGCAGCAGAACGCTATGATTTTTTAAGAGAATTACCCAATTTTGAAGTAATTTAATGTAAATTTGTCTAATGAATTCAAATCGAATAGCAGTTGTTGTATTAAATTGGAATGGAAAAGCATTACTAGCTGAATTTCTGCCAACTTTAGTACAAAATAATCATCCAAGAGCAACTATTTATCTCGCAGATAATGCCTCTACAGATGATTCTATTGCTTTTGCAAAGGAACATTTTCCTACAGTAAAAATTATAAAAAACACAGAAAATGGCGGTTATGCCAAAGGTTATAATGACGCTTTAGCTCAAATA
>JALSVQ010000114.1 GCA_027073495.1 Flavobacteriaceae bacterium
TTAGAACGCCAAGTACGTTCTACTGTTATAGCTCCAACATAAGCGAGTATTCTAGCAAGTATGCCTGCGCGCATCGTTTCTTTGGCAGCTACATAGTATAGATTGGTCTTTGGTTTCCAAATATAACCTACATTTTTAATACTGTTTTCACGGTTATGCAGCGTAGCGTTAAAAACATGGTACATCGCTACTACATCGGCAAAATAAGTTTGGTGATTAGATACAAAAAGTACGCCTTGAGCAGGTAATTTTTTAATCACTTCTGAGCCTTCTATTTGCAATTCATTAAAGCCTCTATAGCGTCTGTGTGATATCACTCCCAAAACACGAATTATCCATTTTTTTAGGATAATATAATTACCAAATATATCTTTTTTAAACATTATTTTATTTTAATTGAACGGCTAAAATACGAAATTATACTATTCATTTGTATAAATAATTGAATACATGAAAAAATCCGTTTCTAATAAGAAACGGATTTTTAATATTTAATTAATTATGAAAAATTTATTTTACTTCTTCAAAATCTACATCTTCTACATCATCTGCGTTTGATGTATCAGCACTTGCTGTTTGTTCTCCAGCACCTGCTTGTGCGCCTGCTGCACCTTGAGCTGCCTGAGCAGCTTCGGCCAATTTTTGCATTTGCGCATTCAATTTTTCAGTTGCAGTATCAATAGCTGCTAGATCTTTTGCTTGGTGAGCTGCTTTAAGCTCATTAAGCGGTGTTTCTATTTCAGCTTTCATTTCCGCTGGCAATTGATCTCCTAAATCTTTAAGTTGTTTTTCCACTTGGAAAATCATACCATCTGCTTGATTTAGTTTTTCAATTTCTTCTTTCTTTGCTTTATCTGCAGCTGCATTTGCTTCTGCTTCTTTTTTCATACGTTCAATCTCTGCTTCAGACAATCCAGATGAAGCTTCTATCTTAATAGATTGCTCTTTTCCTGTGTTTTTATCTTTTGCACTTACATTTAAGATACCATTAGCATCAATATCAAAGGTAACTTCTATTTGTGGTACGCCACGTGGTTGTGGTGGAAGATCAACTAAGTCAAACTGACCAATTACTTTATTGTCATTAAATAATGGGCGCTCTCCTTGACCTACGCGTATGCTTACTGCTGGCTGATTGTCTGCTGCTGTTGAGAATACTTGCGATTTTTTTGTTGGTATCGTTGTATTAGATTCTATTAGTTTGGTAAACACACCTCCCATAGTTTCAATACCTAATGAAAGTGGCGTTACGTCTAATAATAATACATCTTTTACATCTCCTGTCAACACACCACCTTGTATTGCAGCTCCTAAAGCTACAACTTCATCAGGGTTCACTCCTTTTGAAGGCTCTTTTCCAAAGAATTTTTTTACTTCTTCTTGTACTTTTGGAATACGTGTTGAGCCACCTACTAATATTACTTCGTCAATATCTGAGATAGATAAATCAGCTTGTTTCAATGCGTCTTGACAAGGTGATATCGAACGTTTTACTAAATCTGCTGTCAATTGCTCAAAGTTTGCTCGAGTCAATGTTTTTACCAAGTGTTTTGGTCCAGAAGCTGTTGCTGTAACGTAAGGTAAATTGATTTCTGTTTGCTGACCTGATGATAATTCTATTTTAGCTTTTTCTGCAGCTTCTCTAAGACGTTGCAATGCCATTGGGTCTTTACGTAAGTCAATACCTTCTGATTCATTAAACTCATCTGCTAACCAATCAATGATTTTTTGATCAAAATCATCTCCTCCTAAGTGCGTATCTCCATTAGTTGATAGTACTTCAAAAACACCATCACCAAGTTCTAAGATAGAAACATCAAATGTTCCTCCTCCAAGGTCAAAAACAGCTATTTTTTTGTCTTCTTCAGCTTTATTTAAACCATATGCCAAAGCTGCTGCTGTAGGTTCATTAATGATTCTACTCACTTTAAGCCCTGCTATTTCTCCTGCTTCTTTTGTAGCTTGACGTTGTGCATCATTAAAATATGCAGGAACAGTAATTACTGCTTCACTTACAGCAGTTCCTAAATAGTCTTCTGCTGTTTTTTTCATTTTTTGCAAAGTCATAGCAGAAATTTCTTGTGGTGTGTATAATCGACCATCAATATCTACACGAGATGTATCATTATCTCCTTTTACCACTTTATAAGCTACTTGATTGGCTTCTTTTTTGGCTTCACTAAATTTTAAACCCATAAATCGTTTAACAGAATAAATCGTTTTTTCTGGGTTAGTTACCATTTGACGTTTTGCAGGATCTCCTACTTTAATTTCACCACCTTCTACAAACGCTACTATAGATGGTGTAGTTCTTTTTCCTTCTGCATTAGGTATTACAACGGCATCTTTACCTTCCATTACGGCTACACAAGAGTTGGTTGTTCCTAAGTCAATTCCTATTATTTTACTCATTATTATTATATTTTAATTGTAATTTTTAATTTTTAAACTCGCTAGTCATTATTCAATCATTATGCCATTGCTATTTTCGTAATATTTTGTCATAATAGTTCAATTAAATCTTAAAATAACAGTCATTTTGTCAGTCAAAGGCATTAATTATGTCAACTATATTCCTTAATTTTGTGATAAATTAAGATCATTATGACAGAACAAGATATACTAAAGCTTGCTACTCCTTGGTTAGCAGCTCCATTTGATGAAAAAACACAAGAAGAAGTACAAGCATTAATTGATAATAATCCAAAAGGGCTGAAAGAGGCTTTTTATAAAAATCTAGCCTTCGGTACTGGAGGAATGCGTGGTATAATGGGATCGGGAACGAACCGTATTAACAAATATACCCTTGGAAAAAACACGCAGGGAATTTCTAATTATTTAAAAAAACAACATCCTAATAAAGATTTAAGCGTTGTTATAGCCTATGACTGTCGTCATAATAGTGATACTTTAGCACGTCTTGTTGCAGATGTTTTTACAGCAAACAATATTAAGGTCTATCTTTTTGAAAGTTTGCGACCAACACCAGAATTGTCTTTTGCTGTTCGTCACTTAGGCTGTGATATGGGAATAGTACTTACGGCTTCGCACAATCCTCCAGAATATAATGGTTATAAAGTCTATAATAATCTTGGCGCACAGATAGTGCCACCTGAAGACGGACATATTATTGCAGAAATTAATGCTGTGGCTTTTGACCAAATTAAATTTACTGCCAATACCAATTTACTCGAAATAATAGGCGAAGAAGTTGATAAAGCCTTTATTGAAGCTAGTGTAAAAAATGGTACTTTTGGAAAAAAGGACAGAACAAAACTAAAAATAGTATTTACCTCATTACACGGTACATCCATAAAAATAATACCAAAAGCACTGCAAGCGGCAGAATACACAGATGTACATATTGTAGAAGAACAACGCGTTCCTGATGGTGATTTTCCTACTGTAAAATCTCCTAACCCAGAAGAACCTGCAGCCTTGAAAATGGCTACAGAATTAGCCGAAAAAATACAAGCCGATATTGTGATTGGTACTGACCCTGATTCGGATAGAATTGGTATTGCCGTACGTGGTTTGGATGGAAAAATGACCTTGCTAAATGGTAATCAGACCATGGTCTTAATGACGGATTACCTTATCCAACAATGGAAAAAAGCCAAGAAAATAAATGGAAAACAATTTGTAGGTTCAACTATTGTTTCGACCAACTTGGTACGTGATATTGCCTTAGCAAACAATGTGCAATGCAAAATAGGGCTTACAGGTTTCAAATGGATTGCCAAAATGATTCAAGATAATGCTGACTTAGAATTTATCGGTGGTGGTGAAGAGAGTTTTGGCTACATGGTTGGTGATTTTGTGCGTGATAAAGATGCTGTTACTGCTGCATTATTGGCTTGTGAAATAGCTACTGAAGCCAAAGAAAAAGGCAATACTTTAATGGATATTCTTATACAACATTATATTGATTATGATTTTTATAAAGAGCACCTTATTGCTGTAGTAAAAAAAGGAATTCAAGGACAAGAGCAGATTACTAAGATGATGGTTGATTATCGTGAAAAACCGCCCCATGCAATTGATAAATCCAAAGTAGTTTATGTAGAAGATTATGCCAAAAGTGAACGTTTGAACCTTATCACCAAGGAAATTGAAGCGCTAACAGTCCCAAAATCTAATGTCTTGATATTTTATACTGCTGACGGCACCAAAGTAGCCGTTCGACCAAGTGGTACAGAGCCAAAAATCAAGTTTTATTTCAGTATTAAAAAACCACTGAAAAACGCAAGTGACTTTAGAGCTGTAGAAAAAGAAATAGATAGCAAAATATATAGAATTTCAAAACAATTTAACCCAAGAAAGAAATAAGCATTTACCGTAATTAAAATTATATATGAGAGTAAAACCCAGTATTTTATTAATACTCAAATTGTATTTGACTGCAATAATAATCTTCTTCATCTTTAGAGTATTATTATTTTTTAATGGTATTGAAAAAATAAATTTTGATAAAGTAGCTGCGCTAACTATTATCAAATCTTTTGTGATGGGTGTACGCTTTGATATTGTTATTTCAGGTTATATACTCATTTTGCCCGCTTTCGTTTTGCTTGCCTCCGAAATGTTAAGTGTTAATCTCGAAAAAGTAAAACCCTTTATTTTTTATTGGGTTTTTATATTGTTTAGCATTAGTTTTAGTATTAGTGCTGCTGACATTCCATATTTCAATCAATTTTATGAGCGTTTTTCTATAGGCGCCTTTGAATGGTTTGATAATCTCAGTTTTGTAGTTTCTATGATAGTTCAAGAACCAAAATATCTTGTGTTTTTGTTCTTATTTATCATTGTTGATATACTATTCTATTTTGTTTTACGCAAAGTTTTTTATAAAAAATTAGAACGCATAGCAATTTCTGTTTTTAAGAATATTTTTATTTCAATAATTTTTCTTGGAATTCTATTTTTAGGTATACGAGGACGCATTGATGAAAAATCACCTATTCGAATAGGGACAGCTTATTTTTCGAATCATTCTTTTTTGAACAAACTAGGCTTAAACCCTGTTTTTACTTTTATGAGAAGCTATTTAAACAGTAATGACAAGGAAAATGAAACTGTAAATTTGATTTCGAATGAATTGGCAATAAGTAAAATAAAAACGTATTTAAATATTGATAAAACACAATATGACTCTCCTATAGCAAGAACGGTTATTCCAGATACGATATCATCAAACAAACCAAATATTGTTATTATTATAATGGAAAGTATGACTGCTGCAAGAATGCAGCATTTTGGAAACACCAATAATTTAACTCCATTTCTCGATAGTATATCTCATAAAGCTATCTTTTTTGAAAATTTTTATTCCGCAGGAAAACATACTTTCAATGGTATTTTTAGCACACTTTTCTCATTCCCTGCACTTTATCGTCAGCACACAATGAAGCAGATAAGAGCTTACGATGGTATAGCGAGTACACTCTTAAAAAAAGATTATAGTACAACATTTTTCATTACTCATGACCCACAATTTGACAATATGGAAGGTTTTTTAAGAGCTAATGATTTTCAAAATGTTATTGGCAAAGCTGATTATCCTTCGGATGAAGTAAAAACCACCTTAGGAGTTCCTGATGATTATATGTTTCGATACGCTATTCCAGTTATAAACAAAATGAGTGCTAAAGGAAAACCTTTTTTGGCAACTTTTATGACAGCAAGTAACCACGGCCCTTATTATATACCAGACTATTATCCTAACAATAAAAATAGAGATATAAAGGAAGAAATTGTAGCATATTCTGATTGGGCATTGAAGCAATTTATAACTAAGGCTTCAAAACAAGCTTGGTTTGACAATACTATATTTGTATTTGTAGCAGATCACGGCGCTCCAATTGCTGCAAATTATGATATTGCAATGAATTATTTTCACGTACCACTTATTATCTATGCTCCAAAATTAATAGCAAGCAAAACATATGCAAAAATAGGTAGTCAAATAGACATTTACCCAACACTTATGGGTTTATTAAACCATAAATACACAAATAACACACTAGGAATAGATTTACTCAAACAGAATCGAAAATACACTATAATCAATGATGACAATCAAATAGGAATTGTAGACGCTACATTTTTATGTGTAATGAAAGACTATGGAAAAAAACTAGAATTGTATAAATATAGAAATAAAGACACTAATAATTATTATAATAGTAATGAAGAACAAGCCAAAAAAATGGCAGAATTTGCAAAAGTAAATCTACAAGTTACACAAAAAATGATATTGGATAAGCAAATCAAACTAAAAAATGCTACTCAAAAATAATTTTTTTTAGAACAAAACCAATATTACATCACAAAAAGCGGTCGATGCGCCATCATTTCGTTTACATCTGAAGCAACTTGTTCCAACATTTTCTCATCATTATGATATTGAATAACTTTATCTAAAAGAGCTATTAATTGTTCCATATCATCTTCGAGTAAACCACCCGTAGTAATAGCCGCAGAACCAATACGAATTCCAGAAGTCACAAAAGGAGATTCCGTATCAAATGTCTTGATATTTTATACTGCTGATGGCACCAAAGTTGCCGTTCGACCAAGTGGTACAGAGCCAAAAATCAAGTTTTATTTCAGTATTAAAAACCACTGAAAAACGCAAGTGACTTTAGAGCTGTAGAAAAAGAAATAGATAGCAAAATATATAGAATTTCAAAACAATTTAACCCAAGGAAAAGATAAGCATAACTACTGATTAAAATTTTCTTTTAATAAAAAAAGGGTAACAATTTCTAATTCATTTTGATATAATGGTGAAACAAAACAATTAACAATCATTAAAATTTTAGAAATTATGAGTTTATTAAAAAAAGCACAACAGTTAACATTAGGATTAATAGCGATGAGTTTTATGCTTATAAGTTGTGACAGTAATGACCCAACACCAACAGAGACACAACCTGACAGTTATTTTACATATGGAAATACCACCTACGCGTTAGCAGATGGCTGTATCACTTCCGAAAGTGACAATAATTTTATTGTACTTTACAGTTCAAGTATTCAATTAAATAATGATTTAGATGGTTTTACAGGAATTGGCGATGGTTTTTCTTTCTCTATTTATGGAGGAAATGTAATAGGTAATTATACATTTCATAGCGACACATCAACACCTCCTGGGCCTGGAGAATATCGTGATACACGATTAATTACCAATGCAGATTCCTCTAATCCCGGAGCTGATGGTTATGAAGAAACTGATGGAAATAATTTAACTATAACTAATGGTGCAAATGGCGAATACATTATTGACAGCAGTGGTTCTGGCTATACATTACACTACGAAGGCACTTTAACAGTAGCAAATATCCATTAATAACGATTTAATATATTTTTCATTATTTAAAGATTATCGAAAGATAGTCTTTATTTTTTTGGCATCGGCCCTCTTAAATGCACAACTAAACCATTCAAAAAGTTACGTAAAAATTGATCACCACAAGGCATATACTTTGGGTGTCCTTCTTTACGATAAATTGCATTAATTTCACTTTTGGTAACTTTGAAATCTACCAAAGCACAAATATTTACTATATCTTCATCACGAAGTTTGTGTGCTACGCGAAGTTTCTTCATTATATCATTATTAGTCAATCCCATAATTATTTTTTTAATAGTCCAAATAGATCATTTTCTATTTTTGGTAATTCCAATTTATATTTAACAACCACTAGTCTAATGATGATGATGGTAGTAATAGTCAAAGTATATTGTAGATTCAAAGGTACACCAATTTTTCGTAATCCTAAAAATACCAAAGAACCAATAAAACAAGCTAAGGCATAAATCTCTTTTTTGAATATTAACGGTGTTTTCTGCGTCAATACATCACGGACTACACCGCCCATAACCGCAGATACAACACCCATAATTACTGCTACAAAAGGATCTAAACCAAAGTTTAAACATTTTTCTGTTCCAAGCATTGTAAATACAGCAATACCAATAGTGTCGAAGAGAAACATGGTTTTACGCAAAGGTTCAATCTTACTTTTAAACAAAAATGTAAAGACAACAGCCAAAAGAATAGTCCAAACATAATTCAAATCACCAATCCAATTGATTGGATAATAATTAATCATCACATCGCGTAGAATACCACCTCCTACAGCAGTAACAAAAGCAATAATAATAATCCCAAAAATATCAAATTTCTTTTTGGAAGCTACCAAAGCGCCACTTATAGCAAAAGCAAAAGTTCCTATAATATCCAATGTGTACAAAATAGTCATACTACAATGCTTTAAACGAAATATTTAATGTTTTTTGCAAAGCATTAATACGCTCCAATTCATTAGGCAATATCAAAGCTATTGAATAGCCTTTTTTTCCTGCTCGAGCTGTACGTCCACTACGGTGTGTATAGTATTCATCATTTTCTGGTAGTTGATAATGGATAATATAAGCAAGATCTTGCACATCAATTCCACGTGCAGAAACATCTGTAGAAATGAGTATTTGCAAACGTTCGTTTTTAAAAGCTCGCATTACTTTCTCACGGTCACGTTGCTGCATATTTCCTTCTAATGCTCCTACAGAAAAACCTTCTTCATTGAGTTTTTCCACTAGACTTTGAACACCTGCTTTGGTTTTACAAAAAATAATACCTCGCTCCTCGCCTTTACGTTCCAACAAAGCTACCAAAGTGTCTAATTTTTCTTTTAATGTCGTTTTAATATATTGATGGGTAATATTAGCATTAACCAAACGCTCTTTATTAATCTCAACTTTTGGACAGTTGGGATTCATATAGTTTTTGATAATACGTTGTACTGCTTCTGGCATAGTAGCCGAGAAAAGCCATTTTTTACTTTGCTTATTCGTATAACGTAAGATGCTATTTAACTCTTCTTTAAAACCCATACTCAGCATTTCATCTGCTTCATCTAACACTATTGTTTTTACTTTTTGCAAATCTACAGCATCACGATTTATCAAATCAATAAGGCGTCCAGGAGTTGCTACAATAACATGGGTTGTGCGTTGTAGATTTTTAATCTGAATATCTATTTTTTCACCTCCAAATACCGCTTCAACAAATATTTTTTCAGTTTCATATTTGGTAAATTTGAATAATTGCTTTTTTATCTGTTGCACTAACTCTCGCGTAGGAGACAATACTAAAACTTGAACCTCTGGATAACTTGGGTTTATTTTTTGTAATAATGGCAAACCATAAGCTGCCGTTTTTCCTGTTCCTGTTTGTGCGAGACCCACAAAATCTGTATTTTCTTGCAATAAAGTAGGTATTACCTTCTCTTGGACAGGTGTAGGATTTATTATTTTTAATTCTTTAAGTGCTTGAACCATCGTTTTACGAACGCCCAATTCTAAAAAAGTTTGCATAGTTATAATTTTTGGCGAAGTTAATTTTTATAATGCGATAAATCAACAATTAACTATAAAATGTACAATTTTATCAACTTATTTCCATTTAAATAAATAATTAGCCGGCTTATTCAATAAAAACAGTATTTTTGCTGCCTTTGAATAAAAACTAGAATCATGACTGAATTTATAACAAAACAATTTGCCAATACCAAGAATGATATCTTATCAGGAATAACTGTTGCGCTTGCTTTAGTTCCAGAAGCAGTAGCCTTTTCTTTTGTAGCAGATATTGACCCTCTTATTGGGCTTTATGGCGCTTTTATGATGGGATTAATCACTGCTATTTTTGGTGGTCGTCCAGGTATGATTTCTGGTGCTACAGGTGCAATGGCTGTAGTAATGGTAAACCTTGTCAAAGAAGGACATCAATACGGAATAGCACATAATGCTGGAGAACTTGGTATCCAGTTTCTCTTTGTAGCATTGCTATTTACAGGTTTGATACAAATACTCGCTGGTGTATTCAAAATGGGGAAATTTGTACGCCTTATACCACATCCTGTGATGATGGGTTTTGTAAACGGTTTGGCAATAGTGATTTTTGTATCGCAACTCAACATGTTCAAAACAAGTATTCTCAATACGGAAACAGGATTGATGGAAAAACATTGGCTTTCTGGAAGTCCACTATATTTAATGATTGGTTTGGTTGCTTTGACAATGGCAATAATGTATTTATTACCCAAATTTACAAAAAAAATACCCGAAGCTTTGGCTGCTATTATTGTTGTTATTCTTATTGTTGTCATTGCCAATTTAGATGTTTCCACAGTAGGTTCATTTATACAAAGTAAAGGTGACAAGGCATTGAGTGCTCGAGGCGGGTTTTTAGATTTATTGCCTTCATTTCAGTTTGAACTGTTTACCAATTCAGCATTATGGACAAAAGAAGCTTTTATGATAATCATAAAATATGCTCCAATATTAGCTGCTATAGGTCTCATAGAATCTTTAATGACCTTAAACCTTATTGATGACCTTACAGAAACACGAGGAAACGGAAACCGTGAATGTATAGCACAAGGAAGTGCAAATATAGTCAACGGACTCTTTGGAGGAATGGGTGGCTGTGCAATGATTGGGCAATCTATCATAAACATAAAATCAGGTGGTCGTGGCAGACTCTCCGGTATTGCAGCAGCTGTTGGCTTACTTATATTTATACTCTTTGCTCCAAAATATATAGAGCAAGTGCCAATTGCTGCACTTGTAGGTGTTATGTTTATGGTAGTAATCGGTACATTTGCTTGGTCTAGTTTACGTATTTTGAACAAAATACCAATTACTGATGCTTTAATCATAGTACTCGTTTCTGCTATCACGGTTTGGAAAGATCTTGCAGTTGCTGTAATAGCAGGTATTATTATTTCGGCTTTAATTTTTGCTTGGGAAAATGCCAAACGCATCCGTGCTAGAAAAACAATACGAGAAGATGGTACTAAAGTTTATGAAATTTGGGGTCCATTATTTTTTGGTTCTATTACCGATTTTAATAATAAATTTGATGTAAATAATGATCCAGAGTTTATAGAAATAGATTTTATAGAAAGTAAAATTGCCGATCATTCTGCAATATCTGCCTTACGCAGTTTAGTTAATAAATACAACGCTGTAGGAAAGAAAGTGCGTTTAAAACATTTGAGTGAAGAATGTAAGTATCTATTAAATAAGCGCAATCCTAAATTTGCAGAAATCATAATAGATGCTGTTGATGATCCAAGATATCACGTTTTGGAAAATCCTGAGGCGTTTAATGAGTAGTTAAAAAGTTAGCGCTTTTCTTCCTACCATACATAAAGCAAGAGCAAAATAGCAGTAATGGTAAGTAGTAAAGAGAAAAGAAAAATTTTAAAATTCATAATTCTTTTTTGTCTATTCTCTTCAATGAGTCTGTTTCTGATGGCTTCAAGTTGCTCAGGTGTTGCTTTTTTGTCTATTAATGCTTTTTCATCTTTAATAAGAATATTTTGATTAAGGTATGATTTTCGTCTCAATCTTGTATTATTCTTAATTGAAGTAATCATTGCTGAAACTGCGCCTCCAAAACTCATAATTATTTTTTTAATTAAACTTTTCTTTTTCTTCTTTTCTTTCTTTTAGTCCCATTTGGAAATTTTGGATTATAAAGTGTATAATTAAAATTATCTCGTATTATTTCCGTAGCTTTATTTATTAGTACTTTATTTTCTGAATGAATCACAAATATTTAAAATGTAAATATATGAAAAATATTTATAGCTCCAATTATACATACAGTTAAGCAAATCTATTTCATAAAAAAAGGTGCTTAATAGCACCTTTTATAGTTTTTAAAACATAAAATTATAGTTTTGCTGCATAAGCAGTCATTTCTACTATTTTGGTAGCATATCCAAATTCATTATCATACCAAGATACTACTTTAAAGAAATGTTCGTTGAGTTCAAGTCCTGCTCCTGCGTCAAAAACAGAAGTATGTGTTTCTGATACAAAATCTTGCGAAACCACTTCATCTTCGGTGTAAGCAAGCACACCTTTCAATTCATTTTCTGAAGCTGCTTTCATTACTTTTTTAATAGCATCATAAGACGTTGCTTTTTTAAGGCGTACATTCATATCAACTACAGATACATCAGCAGTAGGAACACGAAAAGCCATTGCTGTCATTTTTCCTTCTAAGTGAGGCAATACACGGATAACTGCTTTGGCAGCTCCTGTAGTAGTTGGTATTATATTGTTCATAGCAGAACGACCTCTACGCCAAGATTTTGATGGTGCATCTACTGTTTTTTGTGATGAAGTAGCCGCATGAACTGTAGTAACTATAGCTTCTTCAATTCCAAAATGTTCATCAAGTACTTTAGATATTGGCGCTAAACAATTGGTTGTACACGAAGCATTTGATATAACTTTCATATCAGCTTTCATTGTAGTATGGTTAACACCCATTACAAACATTGGTGCATCTGGAGATGGTGCCGAAATAATAACTTTTTTCGCTCCGGCTTTCAAGTGCATTGCTGCTTTTTCTTCTGTGGTAAAAAAGCCTGTAGATTCGATAACATAGTCTGCTCCTGCCTCATCCCATTTCAAATTTTCTGGGTTTCGCTCTGCCGTAACACGTACTACTTCGCCATTTACAACAAGTTTGTTATCTACTACAGTTACCGTTCCATTAAATCTGCCATGAACAGAATCATATTTTAATAAATACGCTAAATATTCAACATCTAATAAATCATTTATAGCTACTACTTGCATATCTTTGCGTTGCATTGCACTACGAAATGCCAATCGCCCAATACGTCCAAAACCGTTTATTCCTACTTTTATCATAATTATTATTTTTTTTAAATTGTTAATATATCACTCATGCGTAATAATTCTTCATTGATAGCATGATCACCTTTTATTGCTTTTTCCAAAGGCACTAATGTCATTTTATTATTTTGTATTCCTATCATAAATCCTTTGCTTCCATCTTTTAACGATTCTACAGCTTTAATAGCCATTCTACTCGCCATTACACGATCAAAACAACTTGGACTTCCACCACGCTGCATATGCCCTAAAACAGACACTTTAGTTTCGTATTCAGGGAGATTTTCATCAATATATTTGGCGAGTTCAAATACATTTTCTCCTGTTTTATCACCTTCAGAAACAACAATAATACTGGAAGTTTTCCCTGCCTTTTTACTTCTTTTTAATGATTTGAGCAATACGTCAATTCCTATATTCTCTTCTGGAATCAATATGTCTTCTGCTCCTGCTCCAATACCTGAATTTAATGCTATAAATCCTGAATCACGACCCATTACTTCTACAAAAAACAAACGATTGTGACTTGTGGCAGTATCTCGTATTTTATCTATAGCATTAACGACGGTATTCAAAGCCGTATCATAACCAATAGTGAAATTGGTACCAAAAATATCATTATCTATCGTACCAGGAACACCCATTACAGGAAAATTAAATTCTTTTTGAAACAACACGCCTCCAGTAAAAGTTCCATCACCACCAATCAATACCAAAGCATCTATTTCAGCTTTAATTAATTGATCATACGCTCTCTTACGTCCTTCAACTGTTCGAAATTCTTGTGAGCGCGCAGATTTTAAAATTGTACCGCCACGACTAATAATATGACGTACACTACGAGCATTCAAAGCAACAAAATCACCCTCAATAAGTCCTTGATATCCACGATAAATACCTACCGATTCAATATCATAAAACGAACACGTACGCACAACCGCACGTATTGCCGCATTCATACCTGGGGAGTCTCCACCTGAGGTCAAAACACCGATTTTTTTTACTTTTTTTTGCATAAAAATTTAAATGAATTACAAAGATACAAAATACTTAAAAAATATTATGTAATTTAGTGCTTTTAAAATTTTAAAAAATATTCAGCATGGTTTTATCTTCGCTTGACTACATTATTATAGTTGCATTCTTTATCATTTCCTTAGTTATTGGACTAGTTGTCTCTAAACAAGCAGGAAAAAACAGCGCCTCCTTTTTTCTTTCGAGCAGAAATATGCCTTGGTGGCTTCTTGGTGTTTCTATGGTTGCTACTACCTTTGCCGCTGATACGCCTGGATTGGTTACCGAACTTGTCCGTAAGAATGGTGTAGCTGGAAACTGGGTTTGGTGGGCTATGTTACTCACAGGGATGCTCACTGTATTTTTTTATGCTAAACTTTGGAGAAGATCGGGTATTACTACTGATTTAGAATTTTATGAATTACGCTATTCTGGTAAAGCTGCAGGTTTTTTACGTGGTTTTAGAGCAGTATATCTCGGTGTATTTTTTAATATTATAACTATGGCAGGTGTTATTCTTGCAGGTTCTAAGATAGCACATATTCTCTTAGGAATATCACAAACAGAAACGGTTATATATTCTTCTATAATAGTTGTTTTCTATTCTTCGCTTGGGGGATTAAAAGGCGTACTAATTACAGATTTTGTGCAATTCATTATTGCTATGGTCGGCTCTGTTTGGGCTACAATATATATAGTGAATCTGCCCGAAATTGGTGGTTTAACACATTTATTAACCCACGAGAATGTAATCCATAAACTTAATATGCTTCCAGATTTCAATGATCGTAATGCCGTGATTACATTGCTTATCATTCCTTTTGCTGTGCAATGGTGGAGCACATGGTATCCTGGAGCTGAACCTGGTGGTGGTGGTTATATTGCACAACGTATGCTCGCTGCAAAAGATGAAAAAAATGCAACTTGGGCAACCTTATTTTTTAATTTTGCGCATTATGCGTTACGCCCTTGGCCGTGGATTTTGGTAGGTTTAGCATCATTGGTTGTTTTTCCTACCCTTTCAAGTATCAATGCGGCTTTTCCTGATCTTGCTGTAGGCATGCAAGGAGAAGATGTAGCGTACGCTGCTATGATGACCTATCTCCCGGCTGGTCTTATCGGTTTAGTGTTAACTTCGCTTATTGCCGCATTTATGAGTACCATCTCTACACAATTAAACTGGGGAAGCTCCTATATTGTCAATGATATTTATGCACGTTTTATCAAACAAGAGGCTTCTGAAAAAGAAAAAGTATTCGCAGGGCGTCTTGCTACTGTTGCATTAATGATTTTTGCAGGAATTTTTTCGTTTTACCTTACTTCTGCCAAAGATGTATTTGATTTATTATTACAGATAGGTGCTGGTACTGGTTTACTATTTATCTTACGTTGGTTTTGGTCTCGCATCAATCCATATAGTGAGATTGCTGCAATGGCAATTTCTTTTGTCATCGCTATAGTCTTTTTTATCAATAACAAAACAGGGAATGCTTTGTTTGAAATAGCAGGATACTGGCAGCTCATTATTGGCGTTATCATTACAACCATTGGCTGGATAGTAGTTACACTACTTACACAACCTAGTGATAAAGAAACCTTAGACAAATTCAATACTATTATCTTTAACAAAGAGAGTAAATTTCATAATATAGGTTATAAAGTTGCTGCTTTTCTCTTTGGTACTATAGGAACGTATAGTTTCCTTTTTGCTACAGGATATTTTATCTATGGTAAAAACACATTGGCTATTGTTTTAAGTGCTTTATCGCTATTGAGTATGGTTATTTTAATGCGTATTTGGAAGAAAATTAATTAATGAGTTATAGACTCTTTATAACAATAAACAAAATACTTCTACAAGATTTTTTTTACTTAACCACAGCATATTTACGTTTTGCTTCACTACGTTTTAAACTATTGAAATGCCACCATTCTGTTGTTATACCAGAGAAACCTGCTTTATACATTACTTTTCGGAGTAATTTTCGATTGGAAATTTGCGCTGCATTCAATTTTCCTTGCTTAAGCATTTGGCTTTCTAGCCTCGGATATGCCAATTTACCCAAATAGTCGTAAGGCGTCCCCATATCTAATGGTTTTCCATTTTTGGTAATACTGATATCTACCGCAGCACCATAATTATGAATAGAACCATGTTTGGGGTTGGATAGAAATTTTATTTTTTCTTTAAAGGGTATTTTTAAGGTATCCCACATCATCTGCTGAATATGCAAAGGACGGACAGCATCATAGATAATTA
>JALSVQ010000115.1 GCA_027073495.1 Flavobacteriaceae bacterium
CTATACTAATGGCTGGAGGTATCGGTTCGCGATTTTGGCCGATGAGCACTGCAGACTATCCCAAGCAATTTCACGATATGCTTGGAACAGGAAAAACATTGATACAGCATACTTTTGATCGTTTAGCTAAAGCTATTCCGGCAGAAAATATATTTATACTTACCAATGCACGTTATGCAGATTTGGTTATGGAGCAGTTACCAACTATATCGGAGCGTCAAGTTGTTCTTGAACCTGCAATGCGTAATACAGCGCCTTGTATTTTGTATGCAGCAATGAAA
Source organism: Flavobacteriaceae bacterium (assembly GCA_027073495.1). Taxonomy (GTDB): domain Bacteria; phylum Bacteroidota; class Bacteroidia; order Flavobacteriales; family Flavobacteriaceae; genus JALSVQ01. The sequence continues at coordinate 282 of JALSVQ010000115.1, forward strand.
ATTTATAAAGAAAATAAAGATGCATTAATGCTTATTGCGCCATCCGATCATTTTATCCGTGATGAAGCGCAATTTACAGCTAATATTAATACCGCTTTTGAAGCCATTGCAAAACAAGATATGCTACTTACTTTTGGTATTAATCCTTCTTTTGCCAATACGGGTTACGGCTATATCAAATACGATAAAGCTTGTGATAATACAATCTGTAAAGTGCAGCAATTTACCGAAAAACCTGATTTAGAAACAGCAAAATCATTTCTAAAAGCAGGAAATTACCTTTGGAATGCTGGCATTTTTGCTTGGTCTGCCAAAAGTATTTTAACTTCTTTTGAGCAAAATCAAAAGGAAATGTACACCTTATTTGAAGCAGGAAATCAAGTGTATAATACCGAAGCAGAAGCTGATTTTGTACGTAATAATTATCAAAAAGCAGCCAATATTTCTATTGATTACGCTATTTTAGAACCTTCTGAAAATGTATATGTTATGCCTGTTTCCTTTGATTGGAACGATCTTGGTACTTGGGGTTCATTATACAAAGAATTGGAGAAAGATTCGGATAATAATGCTTTTGTAGGAGCAAAACCAATCACTATAAATGCCAAGAATAATATGATACGCACCAACAATGGAAAAGTCATTGTTGTTTCTGGTTTAGAAAATTATATAATAGTTGATAAAGATGAAGTTTTGATGATTGTGCCCAAAGCACAAGAACAAGATATAAAACAAATTGTAAAACAAGTAAAAGACACCTATGGTGATACACTAGGATAATACTATGGAAGAAAATCAAACAAACAACACGGAAACTCCTGAATTTAAGTCTATTTGGGAGCAATTCAGACAATTTTTGCATACTGTTTTTGACCTTCGTGATGATACTGATAAACTCGGTACTATCAAAGATATCAAAGACAATATTGCAGTAAAAGGACATACAGCTTGGATTTTGGTTTTCTCTATATTTGTAGCCTCTATTGGGCTCAATGTTGAGTCTACAGCAGTAGTTATTGGCGCGATGCTTATCTCTCCGCTGATGGGTCCTATTTTAGGTATTGGACTTTCGCTTGGAATTAATGATATTGATACGTTTAGACGTTCGTTGGTTAATTTTACTGTAATGATAGTCATTAGTTTAATCACGTCATTTTTGTTTTTTAGCATTCCCATATTTCAAACGGTGACCAAAGAAATTCAAGCACGTACAGCACCAGATTTACGCGATGTTTTTATTGCTATTTTTGGAGGATTAGCTTTGATTGTAGCCTTGAGTCGTAGAAAAGAACAAACCAATACAGTAGCTGGTGTTGCTATCGCTACGGCGCTTATGCCTCCGCTTTGTACGGCTGGTTTTGGTATTGCCACAGGACGATGGAGTTTTTTCTTAGGAGCAATGTATCTCTTTGTTATAAATACGGTATTTATAGCATTGGCAACATTTATTATAGTTCGTTTCTTGCGTTTTCCCTTTGTTAAATATGCCAATTCTGTTTCACGAAGACGTACAGCACGTATTCTTTCTTTTCTAGCTATTTTGATGCTAATTCCAAGTTCGTATTTGTTTTTTACATTATTTCAAGAGAAACATTTTGAGAATAATGCCAATACGTTTATTAATGATTTAAAAGAACATCAAGGCATTAGCTTTTTTGAAAATGAAAACGAAATAGATGCGAAGCACAAAAAAATAACGCTTTATGTTTTGGGAGAGCACGTTTCGGATGCTACTATTGCCAAATGGAAATATAGTTTAAAAAAATACAAACTAAAAAATACGGAGCTTGCTGTTCGTCAAAATAGTATGAACACATCTGCTATTTCAGATAAAATTAATGCCTTGGAGCAATCACTATCACAAAACAATAAATTTTTGTTGACCAAAGAACAAACGCTCAAAGAAAAAGAACAAAAAATACTACAGCTCAAACAAGAATTACTACGTATGAATAGTGGTAAAGTGCCTTTTTTGGAAATATCGCAAGATTTAAAAAATCTATTTCCAAAGCTGAAAGCAGTGTCTTTTGCTACAGAAATTCATACTAATTTTGACAACTACGACACCATACCGCATTTAAAACTTATTTGGAACGATTCAATAGCAACAGCTACCAAAGTAGCAAATACACTTCGTATCAAAAACTGGCTAAAAGACAAAGTGTCTTCGAAAAGTCTTCTTGTGGAGAGTGAGTAAATAGTTATGAGTTATGAATGAGGAGTTGTGAGTGAATCATAAATGAAAAGTGAAAAATAATTAGTAGCGATGAGCGATGAGTTTTGGTGTCATTCCAACAGCGCGATACAGGGGTAACGAGGAATCTTTTTCTAGTTATGAGCATATAAATCTACTCATTGTTGGCTTTTCGATTTCCGCCATTATTATACATAAAATACTTTTATCTCTTTTTCTTAGCTTTTTTAAAATACAAATTAAAGCCCAAAGCAATGTGGTTACCAGATTGTTTTGCTATACCAGTTACTTCAGTATATGGTCTGTTTTGAATGCCCCAAATACCGTAACGCCCTTCCCAAATGTTTTTAAAACTCATATTATAATAGATAAAGGGTTCTATAAGTAGGTGTTTGGTAGGAATATAATACGCTAAACCTAGCTGCGCATCAAAATAAAAGCGATCATACTTATTACTTTCTATTATATAGCCGTAAGCAATACTTTGATTAGAACTTATATTTAGTCTAGATATTCTTCTTGTTTCATACAACCAATACGATGGGTATAATGTGATAAGTGCTGCTAATTTATTTTTTTTCTTTTTAGTAAGTATATATTCTCCTGAAATGGGTATTCCATACTTACCATATCTATCCATAAAAGATTCACTTAATGTATAAGACTCATTTTCTAATAATTGGTCAGGTTCAATCTTAATATGATCTCTAAATTGTAAAAAACTAGCTCTAAGCCCAAGTTTAATACTCAATTTGGCTTTGTTGTACACTACAGTGTTTAAGCCTACAGATAAATTGGTAAAAGGACCCATTGTATATTTTACGGGAGAATCACTAGGTACTCCTGTAGCTTTTCCATTGAAATAATTATCCATAGTGGCGTGAATACCTATGGGTATATAATCTGAAAAGAGCTCATTTTGAGCTGTAGCTATTGTAAAAGTAGCAATGATAAATAGCATTGCTACTATTTTTTTATTGAAATTCATAGTATCAGTTTTCACCATTATATACATAAAATACTTTTATCTTTTTTTCTTAGCTTTTTTTAAATACAAATTAAAGCCCAAAGCAATGTGGTTACCAGATTGTTTTGCTATACCAGTTACTTCAGTATATGGTCTGTTTTGAATGCCCCAAATACCGTAACGCCCTTCCCAAATGTTTTTAAAACTCATATTATAATAGATAAAGGGTTCTATAAGTAGGTGTTTAGTAGGAATATAATACGCTAAACCTAGCTGCGCATCAAAATAAAAGCGATCATACTTATTACTTTCTATTGCATAGCCGTAAGAAAAAAGTTGATAGGAATTAATTCTAGTTATTCTTTTTCTTTCAAACAGCCAATACGATGGGTATAATGTGATAAGTGCTGCCAATTTATTTTTTTTCTTTTTAGTAAGTATATATTCGCCTGAAATAGGTATTCCATACTTTCCGTATCTATCCATATAAGTCCCATCTTGCAAATAAAATTCATGCTCTAATAATTGGTCAGGTGCAATCTTAAGATTTTCTTTATATTCTAATAGGTTCGCTCTAAGTCCTAGCTTAATACTCAATTTAGCTTTATTGTAGACTATAGTGTTTAAGCCAAAAGATAATTGAGTAAACGGAGCCATGGTATATTTTACAGGAGAATCACTAGGTGTTCCTGTAACTTTTCCATTGAAATAATTATCCATAGCGGCGTGAATACCTACGGGTATATAATCTGAAAAGAGCTCATTTTGAGCTGTAGCTATTGTAAAAGTAGCAATGACAAATAGCATTGCTACTATTTTTTTATTGAAATTCATAGTATCAGTTTTCACCATTATATACATAAAATACTTTTATCTTTTTTTCTTAGCTTTTTTAAAATACAAATTAAAGCCCAAAGCAACGTGGTTACCAGATTGTTTTGCTATACCTGTTACTTCAGTATATGGTCTGTTTTGAATGCCCCAAATACCGTAACGCCCTTCCCAAATGTTTTTAAAACTCATATTATAATAGATAAAGGGTTCTATAAGTAGGTGTTTGGTAGGAATATAATACG
>JALSVQ010000116.1 GCA_027073495.1 Flavobacteriaceae bacterium
ACCATAAGTGAACTATACAAAAGTCGTTGGGATATTGAAATATTTTTCAGAGACATTAAGCAACTTCTTCATATCAAATCTTTCATTGGAACAAGTAAAAATGCTGTTATGATACAAGTATGGACTGCTTTAATTACAATTTTAATATTGAAATATCTAAAAGCCCTAGCAAAATATAATTGGTATTTGTCAAATTTAGTAGCTTTTCTTAGAATAAACCTTTTTGTGAAAATCAACCTCCAAAAATGGCTAGATGAACCCTTTTTAAAAAAGGAAAAACCTCCAAACATTGGAATACAAGGGGTGCTTTTGATTATTATTGATTTTTTAATGGTAATAGTAGTTAAATCAGTATTTTTGACTTATCCTAAAATTTATTTAGGACGGGATTGATAATATATAGGTTTTTTTTAAAACTTCTCTCTTTTCCCTTTTCCCTTTGATACTTCTATTGTATAATGTATCTTTGTATAATAATATTATTTAAGCCAACACTATTTTACGAATCGGTAACATGGTATTATTTTAGTATAATTAAAAAAAAATAAAATCACAATGAATATAACAGTAATAGGAACTGGATATGTAGGTTTAGTAACAGGTACTTGCCTAGCAGAAACAGGAAACCAAGTTATCTGTGTAGATATAGACACTGCTAAAGTGGCACAAATGAAGCAAGGAATTATTCCAATCTACGAGCCGCATTTAGAAAATCTTTTCAAACGTAATATTAAAGCAGATCGTTTGCATTTTACAACTTCATTAGATGAAGGTTTAGCACACGGAGCCATTATATTTCTTGCCTTGCCGACTCCAGAAGATGAAGATGGTTCGGCAGATTTGAGTTATGTACTCGGAGTTTCGGAACAAATAGGACAAAAAATACAAGACTATAAAGTTATCGTAGACAAAAGTACAGTTCCTGTAGGAACAGCTGATCGTGTTCGTGAGACCATAGCAAAAAATACCACTGTTCCTTTTGATGTGGTTTCCAACCCCGAGTTTCTACGTGAAGGTTTTGCGGTAGATGATTTTATGAAACCAGAACGTATTGTGGTAGGTTCGAGTTCAGAAAAAGCAACGGAATTGATGCAGAAATTATACAGTCCATTTGTACGTTCTGGAAATCCTATTTTGATTATGGATGAACGCTCAGCAGAACTTACCAAATACGCAGCGAATGCTTTTCTAGCAACCAAAAT
>JALSVQ010000117.1 GCA_027073495.1 Flavobacteriaceae bacterium
TACATTCCGTACCTGCTCGCATACCGCGTTCTTGGGCACCACCAGTGAGTAGCCCTTTAAGTTTACTGCCTTTTCTAGCAAAGAGAAAACCAACACCTTTTGGTCCGTGAAATTTATGTGCACTAACGGCTAAAAAATCAATAGGAAGTGTTTTGAGATTATAGCTATAATGACCAATACCTTGCACGGTATCCGAATGAAAAAGTGCTTGATATTGCTGGCATAAAGTGGCAACTTGTTCTATTGGGAGTAAATTACCAATTTCATTATTGACATGCATTAGACTTACCAAAGTCTTTTCAGTTTGTTCGGTCAATAAGGCTTCCAAATGTTTTAAATCTACAGCACCATTAGTATCAAGATTGACATATTCAATGGTAATAGGATGTTTCTCTTTTAGTACTTCGATGGTGTGTAATACCGCGTGATGTTCCATACGCGAGGTAATTATGCGTTGAACGCCCAAATCAATCACACAACTTCTCAAAACGGTATTATCAGCTTCTGAACCTCCAGAGGTAAAGAATATTTCGCCAGCAGAAACCTGTAGTTGTTTGGCAATATCTTTGCGGACTTGCTCCACAAGCGCCTTTGCTTTTCTACCCAATTGATGCGTAGAAGAAGGATTTCCAAATTGCTGTTCAAGCGTTTCTTTCATGGCTTGAATGACCGTTGGGCTTAAAGGAGTAGTTGCTGCGTTGTCAAGATAAATTGTATTCATTGGTCAAAAATAATGCTTTTTTGAGTATTATTTCATAAAAAATATAATTTAAAAAACTACATTTGTTCTTTAATCGATTCGTTATGCAAAAATTAGGATTTTTTTTAGTGCTTTTATTGAGTTTTTCATCGTGTAAAGATGGCGTTATTGAAGTGCCTGAGTTTAGCTTTGAAGCTCCTGTTTATAGCTGTGATACATATACATTGCACATTCGTAATACAGATAATACCAAGGCATTAATCCTTAATCTTGATGCCGCAGACTTACCTAATACCGCTGGGACACAAACTTTGACAAATGGAGGGCGCAGTGTTTTGTATCGTATTTTTGATGGTGCAATCTCAAGTGCATATTTTTGTGCTGCAGTTCCGCTGTCAAGTCCGCAAGTAGTAGAGGAGTGGCAAGCAACTTCTTTTGGTATAACTATAGTAACAGTTGAAGATACGAGTACTACACCAACAAGTTATCATCATAGTATTACTTTGAGCAATATGGTTTTGGTTCGTGATGGTGTAGAAGAAGTGTTTGAGTCGTTTAATTTTGGAAGTGTGATTACACAGTGATTTAATTAAAAATTTGAAAATGAAAAATAACAAATTAAAAGTAGCTGAATTATTTGCAGGAGTTGGAGGGTTTAGACTTGGACTTGAAAAAAACAGTAATTATCAAATTGTTTGGAGTAATCAATGGGAGCCTTCAACCAAAATGCAACATGCGTCAATGGTTTATGAAGCAAAATTCGGTAAAGAAAATCACTCAAATGAAGACATAAATGAAGTTGTAACAAGAAATGTAGAAGAAATTCCTGATCACGATTTGTTAGTCGGAGGTTTCCCTTGTCAAGATAGCAATAACGTTGAACGTTTGGTCACGTTCGGATTTCCGTTTGGTGAGAGTGTTTTTTTGGTTTCAGTTATTCATTTCGGTTTGTTTTACGTTTAGCTTATAATTTTCCGATTATTTACATTTCATTTTTTAATTTTCAGATTATATTTTCATTTGCATATTCCGTTAGTTGCACGTTTCCTGTTTTCAGTTTTTGATTGGTAATTTCCGTTAGTACTTTTCAGATTTTCAGTTTCGTTTGGCTTTTTCAGTTTTTGAGTTTTGCTTGGTATATTCCGTTAGTAGCACGTTTTCAAAATTTTGGGTTTGCTTGGAATACTCCGCAGTTATTTTCTAATTTTTACGTGAGGAAACACGCGCTGAACTTTTCAGTTAATTTTTCAGTTATTAGCTGTGCTTCCGTAGTGATTTTCCTGAAAAATTTGTTGGAAAGTTACTTGCAACGTTACAACGGTTTAAATATGGTGCGTTTGTCATTTTTACGCACTTCATTTTCGGGTTTGCACTATGTTTATTTATTGCTCTCATCTTTGAGTTTAGTACTATCTGTCAAATGCACTATATTTTTTGTTAGCGGTTCGGCTTTATTTTCTTACCTTTCCATATATTTCCCCTTCTTTCCAATACCCTGTATGTTCTTTTATCTCCTTTTTTAAAATATTTCTTACTTTTTTCTCTAACTCTTCTTTTTTTTCATTTAACACAAAATTAGCATTATATTCATTTTCTATGTTTTTTATATAGTCATCAAGAATTCTTTGTTCAAATTCATTTTTAGTTGTGTTATTCAAATATTTTAATCCTTTGTGTTTCCAACCATTTTCTTCAAGAAATTCTTTATTTTTAGTTTTGACATAATTTTCCATATAAATTTGTGAGTCAATTAATTTTAAAACTCCTGCACTATCTACAGAGTATATTTGTTTTCTAAACCCAAAAGGAAGAATTAAATTTGGCATTCTATCTGTTGAACCCCAGTATGAATAAAAAATAATTTTACTTCCTGTTATTTTATACTTACCAAGTTGGATATGAATTGAACTACAATCTCCTTCTTCTTTAAAAATAGTATGAGTTAAAAGTCTGTTATCTCCTCTGTATAACTCTAAAAATTTATTACTTTCTTCATTTACTTCTTTAAATGTAAATGTCACACCATTTATTTTAAAATCTTTTGTTTGTCCGAAAACACTGATTGAAGTAGTCAAAATTATAAAGTATATTAAAGTTTTCAATTTCATTTGTGGTGGATTCAAGACCTTAACGCAACAAACGTTAGTTTCTAATTAATGTTCAAATATACAATTTTTAATAATAATTTCTTTTTTTTTGATTAAAAAAATCTGGTTAGCAGCACGTGTCGCTGGCCGCTAGGCTCATTTTAAAGTTATTCGATTTTTAAATTAGCATAATGAAGATAAAAATCGAACAACTTTAAAACGTAAAAATCAAACTCAAATTATTGATGTTCTAAAGCTAAATCTTCTGCTGGTGTTTTGTAATTCAATACTTTACGTGGTCTGTTGTTGAGCTTATTTTGTATTGTTTTGAGTTGTTCTTTACTGATTTTATTAAAGTCTGTCCCTTTAGGGAAAAAATCTTCTTATTAATCTCATTAGTACCACGTTCCCAAGAAGAATATGGATGAGCAAAGTAAATTATCATTCCTGTTTTCTTAGTAAATAACTCGTGTAGAGCCATTTCCATTCCATTGTCGTAGGTCATTGTTTTCTTTAATTTTTTAGGTAAAGGTTTTAAATCCCTTTCGAATTCAGTTGTCACTGTATTTGATTTGCGATTTTTTAATTTTGATATGATTACATATCTTGTTTTGCGTTCAACGTTTGTTCCTATGGCGCTTTTTTGCCTTTTACCTATTACTAAATCGCCTTACCAATGCCCAACTTCTTTTCGATTTCAGGTGTGTTTTTTTGATTGCATACAACGTCTCGGCTATGGTTAGTACGGGAATTCAGAAGACTGAACTTTCGGACTTGCATTTAGCCAAATTTTTAATTTTTTCTTTATTTCAATAGACGCAAAATTGAAAATTTAGCGGGCTTTATTCAAGGCACTTCACTTTGGGTTAAGCACCAAAACCCGTATTAACTATAGCCATTGTTGGCATTTCGTTATTTATTTTATTTCAATTAGCGTTTTCAAAAAACCATTCAAATCAGCCGTTTCTTTAATGTCCGTTTTCGTTCCGATATTTAAAAGCAAAGGTTGATTATTTACAGTTCCGTAAACAATAATTCGATATGAAATTCCGTCCGAATTTTTCATTTTAAATTTGTATCCTGTCAATTCCGAACCAAATGATTCCACTTTTATTTCAGTCCGTTTTTTAGTTGTTTTTTGATTTGTGAATTGTCCAATAAATTGATTCGGTACAGTTTTCAGCATTTCTTTATTTAGGTATATCCACTGGATTGAAATTCCGTCACAATCTAATAGTTCATATTCTGATTTTGCTGTGCAATTTTCAGGAACTGCAATTTTCATATGAGCGTAATTCAACGAGTCAATTTGTTTTTCCGATTGTCCGTAAGAGTTAATTGATAATGCAATAAATGCTAAAAGGATTATTCTTTTCATATTCAGTTTTTCGTTTTTTTTTAATGAATGCCAACGTACAGTGTATCTTCTTAGTGCGACTAAATTAACACTTATTTTTGAGTTATGCAAATAGCAATTTTTTTTAATTTTTTCCAAATCGTAAATACAAAAGCAAAATTTGAAAAATTTTGCGGTCTAAATAAGGAGCTCAAAAATAATCTTTAAGCACTGATTCCGTCTTATTATTTTAATGTTGATTTGGAACGCTATAAATCAAATCAATTAAAAATTAGAATAAAAGAATAAAAGTGTACTTTTGCACTATGGAAACCACGAGACAAAAAAAATAGGAAAACTCCTGCAAGCAGACCTTGTAGATGTATTGCAAGGTGCTATTCGCCGTAATGGAATACGCAATTTAATAATATCGCAGTTTTCAGTTTGTCATTCCATTTATAATTTGAAAATTCGGGAATGTTTTTCAAGAATCATCAGTTTGAGTTGATTGGTCAAAAATACAATCATCTTCTTGCTCAAATTGAACAATTTTTCCATTATTGTTTATTTTATATGTTTTTATTATGCTATCTTTTTTTGTTTCAATACTGTCAAAAGTATATTCACTTTTTAGAAAACCATTATTATCGATTAATGTATCATTAGCAGTTTCTATGTATTCAGTGATATAGTAGTTTCCATTTTCAATTTTATATGATTTCCAAGAGTAATGAGGAATTGATAAATCCTTATCACAATTTTTTTCAAGTTCTAAACTATCAATTCTTTCTTTGTTTTTAAATAAATCAACATTTTTAGTAGTGCAAACTCCTGAGTTTTGTTCATAAATAATGGATAAAATACTATCATTAAATTTTTCAATTTTGATTATTTCAATTGACAAATTTTCTTGTTTTTTATTTTCTTTTTTATAAAAATTTATAATCCATTCTGGATACTGAGATTTTTTTTCAGAATGTTTAATTTTTGTTTTTGGTGCAATTTTTTCAATTTTAAGGCTATCTTTCTTAATTTCAGTTTTTGGAATATCATCAATTACACCTTTTGCAAAAGGTAATATTAAAAGACTTATAATTATTGTTTTCTAATTCGTTCATATTGGTTATGTAATTCTCTCACAGTTGTTATAGAATTCAAAGATAATAAAACTCTCACAACTGTGAGAGTTCTCATAAAGTCATTTTTGATGGTATGTTCCCTTTTCATTAGAAGACAATGATTGTATTATAATTTTTCTACTGGTCAAATTAAAATATGAATCAATCCTATTTATAAGTATTGCTTTTGGAACACTATTTCTGTAGATTGTGTCGTTTGAGAGAGTAAAACTATTAAAATCAAGTACATCTCCAATATGATAACCATCTCCGTACTTCCACCATCCATTTTTTAACTCATTATCGCTAAATGAACAAGATGAAAATACAATTATTAATATTATTAGAAGGTGGTGTTTCATTCGTGTTGTAATAAATGCTAGCGTTCGGTGTATCTTTTTAGTGTGACTAAATTAACACTTATTTTTGAGTTATGCAAATAGTAAATTTTTTTAAATTTTTCAAAATCGTAATTACAAAAGCAAAATTTGAAAAATTTTGCGATCTAAATAAGGGACTCAAAAATAATCTTTAAACACTGATTTGAGCATTAAAGATACACATTGTTCTGAGCCGTTGAAAATCTTATTTTACACGCAGCTATTTTCACGTTCGCGTTAGATTTTTTTTGTTTTTTTTTGTTTTCATTCCAATTAATCACGTGCTGCTTTTTCTTTATATTTCACATTTTGAAAATACTGTTTTCTCTTGTTTTTTTAGTTATGATTTATTAAAACAACGCTTTTTGAATCATTACATGCGGAATGTTATTTTCAGGTGCTTTTAAGAGAGGAAAGGAGAGAAGCTGTGATACGTTCTTATGGCGCAGAACGGTTTGAATATGCGTAGTTGCGGACTTTTAAGCACTTACTTTTGGTCTTTCACTACAGTTTGTTCAAAGATACAAATTTTTGGTTAACCACAAAACCGCAATTACGTATATTTTTTGTTCTAAACCGTTACGTGTTATTATTCTTTTCAATCGTTGAGCAACTAAGGAGGTTGAAGTAATGAGATGTTAGAAAATAATAATTTCACTCAGCTATTTTTTTCTACTTAACTTAAATAAATATATTTTATTTTCAGTTATTTCATTTATATTAATTGTGTCTGAAACATAACCTTTGGCTTCTATTATGACAGAATTACTTTTTAGTCTATAAAAATCAGCATAACCCTCAGTATTTGAGATAATTGTATCATTGGAATTCCCATTTTCAATTATTATAGCATTTTCTAGTGGTTTGTTTAAACTATTTACGATTTTAATATTCCAAGAATTTATCATTTGTTTCTGCTGATTATAATCAGGGCTTAAATTCCATAAATAGACTGAAATTAAAAGAGTTAATAGACACCATAGAGCTAAGAAAAATAGATAAATTATTATTTTTGAAGTGATTTTTTGTTTTTTAAAAAAAGTACAACGTACTAAAAATAACGATGATATTATAAAAAAAATAGTATAAATGTATATCATTTTAAAGATAATTTAGTTAATCACAATAACCCTTTCACATCTTTTTTATCTGCAACTATTCTTTCCTTATAATCAGAATAATCATTATAATACTTCATTAGGTCTATCTAGGAGTGTTTACTTCGTTTGATTTGATAAAATCAATATGAGTGATTTTATCAAATAATGATTCATTTATCGGTTTTTTATCTTGTGGGAAATAATAAGAACTTCCCTTATGTTGCCATGAAAATATTGTTCCACAATAGGCTTGAAGTAATTCGTGAGCTATTTCATGAGCAGCTGTTTCTTTGAAATTTTCTTCTTCTTTGAGGTCAAGATTGAATAACCAACCTTTTGTTTTATCAATAGGATGACTTTTATACCATTCCTTCCTATTAGAATGAAAAATATATCCAGAATTAAAAGATATTCGCTGTACAATACCATTTGGCAATGAACTCATATAAGAAAATTGAAAGTAATCTCTTTCTTTTTCTCCTTTAAAACTCGGTATTCCTAATGGTACAAAATATGGCATATTAATTTAATTGTGTTTTTCCTTTTATTTCTTGTTTTTTGTTCTTCTATCTCATCATGGTCATAAGTTTTACGCCAATAGGCAGAATATTCGGCACTAGAATTACTATCTTTAATTCCTGCTGCGGTGATATGTAAAACTTCGTGCATTGGTGCTGTACCTTCAAAGGAAAAATTTGCCCACTCTTCACTGTTTTCAAAGGTTTTTAAAAACTTATTGGCTTTTTTTGAAGTTCAATATTACCTAAATTTGGGTCATATTTAGGTTTGTATTGATAGGCATAATACCAAAGTGTATATGTTTTTGTTTTTGATTTCAGGATTTTATTTTTTAATGACTGCCAACGGTTTGGTGTAAGATTTCGTTGCGTAAATATAGCAATAAATTTCATAAGTACAAAATAAACTTGAAATACGTGAGGATTTTCCAAAGTAAGCCAAAACTTAGCAATGAATTTTACACGTTGTTGTACATAGTGCTTTATTAATTTTCAAATTTCACATATTTAGTTTCAACATTAATATCATTCCATTTAATTTTCAGAGTATCATTTTCTGTTGAAGTAATTTTTCCCTTTTGGATAAAGTCACTATAAAATATTGTAATCTCATTTTTGTCTAAAATATAAGGCATTTTTCCATCTCCATCATAATCTACTACGTAAAACGATTTAGCAGTTAGCCAAAAATCAGCGTGTGGTCCATTTGGGTCTTGAATCCAAATTCCGAATACTTTAGTTGTATCAATCGTTAAATTCCGTGTGATTGTGTTTTCTGGTCGCTCAATATTTTCAGTTTCTGAATTGTCAGTATTATATTCCGATATAGTGAACGTTTTTCTGTTTTGAGTATTTGCTAATTCATTATAGCCATTTACTGAATCAGTTTTCAATTCATTTTCCGTTTTTAATTTTAGAGTGTTATCTTTCTTTTCGATTTTACACGAAACACTCACTAAAATCAGAGTTAAAATTAATATGTAGTTCAATTTTTCTCGCATTATGTACAACGTCTAGTATGGTTGCTCTTATAGTTTGTGCTACGGCTTTTTGTACGGCATAATATTGATGATAAGCCGCCACTTTCTTAATTTTTACCTGAAAAATTAAGCCTGTTTTTTCGTCTTTCTTTTCTTCTTGCTCAATAGCGAATTAATTCTACCAATGTTTTTTTGTTGAGCATATACTCAGCCAATATTTGTAACTCTGTTCTTACTTCTCTTTTGTTTCTTTTGGTGTTCGCCAAGATAAAAACCGAGAAAAAGGAGCAGATACGCTTGAATGGCATCAAACGAGAAGCACACAGAACTACTTAAGGTTAAATACATTACAAAGACTAAAGTCGTTCGGTAACATATTCTCAAAAGATGTTCTAGGGCAATCCTGACGATAGATTTATGAGTGACCTATAGTCTAATCCAATATTTTATTTCAATGAACTACAATGTTTTAAATGACAACTATTATACCAAAATTAGAAGACTGACATTTCGTCTGTTTTTTTATGACACCTAACGGTTTGAATATACGTAGTTGCGGGCTTTTTAGCACTTACTTTTGGTCTTTCACTACACTTTGTTCAAAGACACAAATTTTTGGTTAAGCACAAAACCGCAATTACGTATATTTTGTGTTGCCAAGCGTATTTTATTAAATTTTCCGTCTTGTTAAATCTCTTGCAGTATGATGAATAGTTAAAATGTCAACTTGTTTTTTTGAAATTACTTTATAAATAATTCGATATCTTCCTTCTATTAATTCTCTAATATTTTCATTCTCAATTTCACGTACAACTTTACCGATTAAAATATGAGTTCTTAAAATGTGAGTTTTATTTTTTATTTTTAAAACTTGAAGTCTTGCATATCGTTTAGAATTTAAAGATATATAATCTGCAATTTGCTTTAAATCTGATTTAGATTGCAAAGTCCAATTTATTCGAACCATTTTTTGATTTCACTTTCAAGTTCTACTTCAGAAATTGTTTCTCCGCTTAAAGACTGCTTTTCTCCATTTTCAACTTTTTCTATTAATATCAATTTTTCTACTAATTCGTCTATTGAAAATTCTTCGGGTAAACTTTTAATTTGTCTTTTTAATTTTGTTTTTGTAATCATAACTATAATAATTTTAATCAAATGTACACTTTTCTATTTGTAAAACTTGATGTTTTAATAAAATTATTTTTTCACAATCTTTTTCACTCCAAAACTTCCATTAATATCTTCCACTTTTACAAAGTACAAACCTTGCGTTAAATTGGAGAGATCAATTTGATTTTCTTTTGTTTTAATTATTAATTGCCATAATTTATTATAAATTTTTATATTTATGATTTCTGTTTTTGATTTTATATTCAATATACTTTCTGTAGGTATTGGATAAACTGAAAAGTTTAAAAATGTATCCTCTAAAATATTAAGTGTACAATTTTCTGAAAATGACACATAATGCCCAACTTCATTGAGAATATAGTTTGTAAAAGATGTATTGTTAATATCATCAACACAAACTGATTGTAAAGCTGGTAAATTTTCAAAGTCAGAGAGTACATTTGGAATGTTTATATTATTTCCATTTTTAAGGTTAATATAAGTTAAATTTAAGTTGCCATTGCATTGTAAGTACTTAAGATTAATATTATTGGAAATATCTAAAGTATTTATTAAGTTATTACTACAATATATCTTGTTCAAATTAATATTATTGGAAACATCTAAATAACTTATTTGATTATTGGAAAATTGCAAGTTACTCAAATCGATATTATTAGTAATATTTATATTAGTTAATTGATTATTATTACATTTTAAACTAAATAAATTTGGATTATTTGAAACATCAACTTCACTTAATTGATTGGAAGAACAATTCAAAACATTTAAATTATAATTTGTATTTATATTTAAAGTTGATAATTGATTATCAAAACATTTCGGCTATTATTTTTATACTTTGTTACCAGCCGGCTATTTTCTTTTAGTTAAATGCTTTTTTGAAACTTTCATTTCCCTTTCAATTTTTTCAAAGCACTATCTCCGAAAGAATGAGTTTGACAATGGTTTACAATTTTATGAGTTAAAACTTTTTCAGCTGTAACAGAAAAATCCAAATCTTCTTTTTCTTTAAAAATACGTTCTATTTGTAAGTTTTTATCATATCTCATAAAAATTCCGTGCTTTATTAGTAAACTCGCAGGTGTATTTACTTTATCGCAAACAGATTTTACATTATTTGACAATTTTGAAGACCCCAAAGAATGTACTATTTTAGAGTTAATTGAGTATATAAAACTAAAATTAATGTTCCAAAAGATATGCTTTGCAATCTTTTTTAGTTTATCACTATCCTGAATTAATCTTTTTTGACTTTTATTATTAATAGTTATTAAAATACGATTTGCAATTATCTCTATTAATTCTTCCTGTAATTCTTTCTTTTTAATAAGTTGTATAAGTGATGAAAGCAATCTTAAATGAATAGACATTCCTTCTTCAAATAATTTTTCAATTTGACGTTTTTTCAGTGAATCAGCTCTGTTTTTTATTATACGTCCTATCACTTCAACAGTCTTTATACTCTTGCGTAATTCCTTGCCTAATTCATCATCAAAATCTGAATCATCCTCAACTTCTTCAGGTAGGGATTTTTGTTTTTCTTCTGCATCTTTTTCCTCTAATTCAAGTTTTCTATTTTTATCATAATCTTTTAGACCTAAAGTCAAAGAAGCATCAATTATTTCGTCAATTTCATCATCAAAAAAATCTAATTCTTTTTTACATAAAGTTGAAGGTTCGTACTCTTCAAATAAATGTTTAGCTGAAAGAGAACTTGCAACTGAAGAAGTTCCTGCAATTTGTGAAAGAAAATTTGCTTTTTTATCTTGTGAAGTTACTAAAGACCAATTTTCATCTAAAATCACCTTATTATTTAATTTAAAAGTTAAATCTGTTATTCCGCTTTTGAGATTGAAACTATTTACTAATTCAGTATTCTTAATTTCTTCTTTTGGAATTAAATTTTAATTGAGTTTTGAATTTCGACTAATTGGTTTTTTGTCTCAGAATTATTTTCGATAATGTTTTCATCAATTCTATCAATACCAAGTTTTTTTCGTAACCAATTTATCATTTTTCGTAGTTTTTTAATTATTGCCAACGTTTCTTGTATGTTGCGTTTGCCTGCCAAAGGCACATATGCAATATACAAATTGTTGTGAGCAGTAGTTTTTTAAATATTCCAGTTAAATTTTGTTAGTTTATTAGTTAATTTTTGGTCAACTATTTTTACAATAATATCAGACTTATTCTTTTCAAGAATTATCATTGAGCCTTTTTCCAATATTCCGTTATTGTTAAATTCTGCCTCTCTGATTTTTATAGAATTCGTAATACCATTTGTACAAACCTCTTTCTTGTATGGTTCTCCTGTATACCCATAAAAATGATACTTGAAAATCACGCTATCTAAAAGTTTTCTGATTTCCTTCATTCCATAACCTCTTTGACTTCCATCATCTTTGTCGTGTGTAATGAGTAAATCAAATATGTTTTTATTCTCTTTTATTAGTTCTTTTATTTTCTTTTTCTCGTATTCTTGAATAAATCTATCGTTTGTTCGCCCCTTTCTATCTCCAATTCTTCCAATTCCTACAAAATTTAAAGTTTCTTCACGAATTTTTAGTTCTTGTTTATGTCCAGTTTTACATACGAAAACACGATTATAAATATCTATTGGAAACCTTGAAGCTTCTGTTTCTTTTTCTAATTTATCTAAATATTCGTGGTCTTCGTGGTTACCTCTTACACAAATCATATCCATATTTAATTTGTCTAAAAAAATCCTGATTTCAGAAATGTCTTTTACAAAGTAATCATAAAACCCTAATTCGTCTCTATCATTTTTTACGTGTTTAATTGTAGCTTTATCCAAGTTATTAATATCTGGATAACAGCCCATATCTCCACATTGCAATATGAAATCAATTTTTTCGCTGGTCTCTTTTTGATAAAGGTCAACTAATTTGAAGGGAAGTAATATTTTTCCGTGTATGTCCGAAAAGATTGCAACTTTCATTATTTTTCATTTTTTTTTAATTGCTTACGGCTCGTATATGCGTAGTTGCGGATTTTAAATGCTCTCACTTTTGGTCTTTGACTATACTTTGTTCAAAGATACAAACTTTTGGTTAAGCGACAAAACCGCAATTATCGTATATACATTGTTAGCAATTGTTATTGAAACATTTCTGATGTATTTGTAAAAGTCTTAAATTCGATAGCATTATGACTATAATCAAATACAAACATAGTTTCTTGCTCTCCATTTTTATCTTTATATCTTGTTTGAGGTTCTACAAGAAATTGTATTTGATTTTTTAATAACCGTTCTTTTAATTTATTGAATTCTTTCTTTTCTAAGACGCAACCAAAATGAGGAATAGGAACTTCTAATTGTTCTACTTTTCCGCAATAATCAGGTTCCGAAATATTTTTAGAAATATGTGCAGAAAGTTGATGTCCAAAAAAGTCAAAATCTATCCAATTAGATGTAAATCTTCCAGTTTTGCAACCTAATATTTTGCCGTAAAACTCAATTGTACTTTCCAAATCTTTTACTTTAAATGCAAGGTGAAATTTAGTATTCATAGTTTAGTATCCTTTTTTTAATGAAACAATATTTAATAATTCTTTATTTTTGATAAAGCGTAGATAATTTTCTGATATTTGATTTACTGCACTTTTAATATTTGTTAAACTTGCAATATGTGGTGTAATATAAATATTTGGATGTTCCCATAATATATTATTTTTAAGTGGTTCTTCTCTAAATACATCTAAGGATGCGCCAGAAATGTGTTTTTTATTTAATAATTCTATTAAGTCTAAATCTTTTAAATGCTCACCACGACCAACATTAATAAAAAAACCGCCTTTTCTAACTTTCTTTAAATTCTTTGTATTTATGATTTCAGTAGTTTCACTTGTAAGAGGTAGAATATTAATTAAAAAATCACAATTTTCTAAACATTCAGAAAGTCCATTTTTCCCATAAAAACTATTAACATTTAATATTTCTTTTTTTGAATTGCTCCAACCTTTTACGTTAAACCCAATTTGAGCAAACTTCTTAGCAACATAAGAACCTATTTTTCCTAAACCCAAAATACTAATTGTTATATTATTTATAGATTGATATTCTTGTGGTTTCCATACTTTTTGTATTTGATTTTTGTAATATAAATTTATATTTTTCATTTGAGATAAAACGACCGCCAAAAGGTATTCCCACATATCTATCGACAAATTTTCATCAACAATTCTCGAAATGATTATATTGCTTTTTATATTCTGAGAATTTGTGATATGGTCAATTGATGCACCAACAGATTGAACAATTTTTAAATTTGGAAATTCATTAAAGACTTTATCTTGTGGTTTCCAACAAATAATAAAATCGATTTTTGATTTATCTTTAATATTTGGATATATTTCAATATCTGTATCCAAGGTTTTATTTTGTAGTTGTTTTTTCCAAGGTTTTGGATCTTTGTTATTAAAAATAAGGGCTATACTCATAATTGTAATAATTTTATACAAAGATATTATTAAGTTTGATATTATTAAAGTGAATTAATCAGATAATTGCTATTTTTGCAGTTGAATAGAGTTAATTAATATTTAAATACAATTTAATCAATGGTAGATGAAATAGATATTAAAATACTTGAATTATTAAAAGATAATTCACGATTGTCATTTGCTGATTTAGGAAGAAAAATCAGTCTTTCACCTTCAGCAATTAGAGAAAGACTTCAAAAATTGGAAGATAATGAAGTAATCCGAAAATATAGTATTACAATTGATAATCGAAAACTGGGCTATGATATTGAAGCATTTATTCTATTAAAAGTTTTTCCAGGGAAATTAAAAAGCATACTTGGTATAATTACTAATTATAAAGAAATTAAAGAAGTTCACCGTATTACAGGAAATCAAAATTTACATTTAAAAATTGTTGTGAAAAATCAAATTGAGTTACAAAACTTATTAGATGAATTGATGAGTTTTGGTGATACAAATACGTTTTTGATTTTGTCTTGTATATAATTGCTAACGACTACAGTATGAGCAGTAATGGTTTAAAATGCTCTTACTTCGTGTTGTAAAAGTAGCACAATTTTTTGAATTTTACAAATTCAAAAATATTAAGGTTTAAATTTGAAAAATTTTGCGGACATCCTTTTGCAAAACCAACTTCGAGTTAAGCAATTAGCCATTATTGATTATACTGATTGTTGGCAACAGTATTTATTTCAGCGTTACTTTCAAATAGTTTAAATTAACAGGAACATCCATTCCGTTGTTGTCTTTTTTAGTTTTGTCATATACTTCTAGAATAAATGACTTTTCATTAATCCAATTTAAATTCGATATTTCCCAATCTTCTGAAGAAAATTCATAAGCTTTTTTTATATCAGTAAAAGTTTTTATGTTTTTAATATCGTAAATTACTAAACTTGAACGAGAGCTATAATATTCTTTGTAATCCTCATAATTAGTAGATGACACAACAATTAATTTTTCTTTTAAAGGTGATATAAACATATTAAAATTACCATCATCATACTCGCTATTAATTTCGAATATTGAGCTATTATCTTTATCAAGATAAAACGTTTCAAAAATTCCATCTCCAAATCTTCCAATAGAATAAGCATTTAAATATTGATTAAAATGATAAAAACCTTGATATATATAACAAGGTCTAGAGTAATTTTTGCCACAAGGGAACTTAAAAATATTTTTATTGGTTTTGAGGATAAAATAGCCTCCATCTTGTTGATTTCCAACAGAGACTAAAGGTTTTATTTCGATAGATTTATTTGGGTTTTCAAATTTAGATATTTGATATTTATTAAATTCTGAAAGATTAGTTTTAGCAAACTCAAAGTCAACTTTTTGATATTCAATTTTTGACTGTTTTAAAGACCTGTTAACAAAGCTATAATCAATTATCAATTTCGAAAAATCAGCATTTGTAGAATCAATTACAAATCCATCAAAAACATAGCCAATATGCCATTTATACCTTTTTGAAATTACTTTAATCCATTCTCCCTTAATAGTTTTCTGATTATCTTTAACTTCTAATTGTATTCCAGTTTTTTCAACTAGAGATAATTTTGAACCAAGTTCAAATTTTCCAAGTTTTTCAGAATTAATATCTGGTTCTTTGCGATATGTAAGTCCGTTTTCGGCAATTACATATACGACACCAATTTCTTTAGTCGGTTGTATAATTTTAGGTTTAGCTTGAGTTGTCTGCTTGTCAAAATCTATATTTTTATTAATTACTAAAGCATCTTTTTGTGTAGTAATTTCGATTTGTTCAATATTCGTTTTTTTGTCTTTGCAACTAAACAAGAGAAGTAGAATTATGATATTTAGAATAGTGTTTCTCATATTGTTGCCAACGGTCAGTGTATCTTTTTAGTGCGACTAAATTAACACTTATTTTTGAGTTATGCAAATAGCAAATTTTTTTTAATTTTTTCAAAATCGTAAATACAAAAGCAAAATTTGAAAAATTTTGCGGTC
>JALSVQ010000118.1 GCA_027073495.1 Flavobacteriaceae bacterium
GCAATGAATTGTATCGCTTTATCAACAACACCTTCGTTATTAAAACCTAGTGTAATTGCCATACGATTAAGCAAAACTTTTTCTTCATCATCAACAAAACCATCACTAACTACTATTTTTACCATATCATATAAGTATGTGATTCGCTCATCATAACCAACAGGAGGAACAATAGCAAATGCTTTAGGGTCTTTTTTGATTTCTTCGCGTCGTGCATCTAAAATCTCAAGGCGTTTTGCCATTCTGTCCAAAACATCTTGTTCATCTGCAGTAACTACACCATCTACTTGAGAAAGTTTAAGTAATGACGCAAATACCGCTTCGCTTTTATCACGTTGATTATTAGAAAATATTGATGTTAAAGGCATGTCTTTATTATTTTAATTAATTTTATGCAAATATAAAACTTTCTAAGCTATTTAAAAACAAGACCCCTTATTTATTTTATAAGCGTTCTTTGATTAGTGAATACAGCTTCTCAATATGGCATATAAACAATACACTTTTGTACTATTTTTAAAATAATTCAAGTTGACAATACGAATAATACACATATTAATGTTCTAAAAATAGCTTTTTTATTTAATGCATTACACAATGAATAATAGAACTTAAATTACAGATACCGCGCTTTGACAATATTCAAATGATGTAGTACGTGACCACTGATAATATAGCCCAATGCGTTAACAGATAGATCAGAGCCACTTGCCTTTCCTATGCGTTGTAATATTTCGGTATTAAAATTTTTGTACATCGCGATAGTAGCTTTTCGTACCAATGCAAATTCGGTTATAAGTTCAGTATAAGAAATTTCATTAGCATTGGAATTGGCTACAAAATCATTTTCATTAAAAGCTAGTAAATCACTTTTGTCATTTCTTGCTATTCGCAAAGCACGATACGCCATGATGTGTTCGGTATCTATAATATGACTAATTAGCTCTTTGATGGTCCATTTTCCTTTTTCATAAGCAAAAAGGTGTTTCTCTTGAGGTAAATCAGTCAATAACAACATAAAATCTGCTAAACTAGCTACCAGACTTTCATTAATTGCTGCTGCCTTGTTAAGTCCTAAAGATACATAGTTATCATAATACGGAGCGTATTCGTTTTGCTGTGGTTTCATAAATTATAATTCTTAATTAAAATTAATGACGCATAAGTCGTAATACAATTCGTATTATAACTAATGCAA
>JALSVQ010000119.1 GCA_027073495.1 Flavobacteriaceae bacterium
ACATTATGTAGCTACCAATGGCGTGGTAAAATCAGATAAAAGTATTGAAATGCGACCAGAACTCGGTGGAACAGTAAAAGCCATCTATGTCAAAACAGGACAATGGGTGAACCGAGGAAAAGTGATGATGCAACTTGATGATGCCATATTGCATAATAGCATAGCAGAGCTCAATACACAATTGGCTTTGGCCAAAACTACTTATGAAAGACAAAGTCGTCTTTGGAAACAACATATTGGTAGCGAAATGCAATATCTGCAAGCAAAAACACAAAAAGAAGCCTTAGAAGGGAAGCTCAATACGCTATATACACAAGCTCGAAAAATGAAAATTGTAGCGCCATTTTCTGGAACAGTAGATGCTATATTTCCAAAAATAGGCGAAATGACAAGTAATCAGTTTCCTGTATTGCGATTGGTAAACTTATCAAAAGTATATTTGGAAGCCGAAATTTCAGAAAATTATTTAGCTACCATAAAAAAGAACAGCGAAGTACAAGTTGAATTTCCTTCATTAGGAAAAACAATAGCCGCAAAAGTGAATACGGTAGGAAATTTCATTAACCCAAAGAACAGAAGTTTTACGGCTCGAATCGAAATACCTAACAAAGATAAAAGCATCAAACCCAATTTGCTAGCAGCTATAAAAATCAATGATTTTAGAGCAAAAGGTATTGTGATACCAAGCACGCTTATTCAAACCGATAAAGCAGGAGAATCTTTCGTTTTTGTAGTTGGCGATATAAAAGATAACAAAGCTAAAATTGTAAAAAAAGCAATAAAAATAATAAAAGATTCAACTACAGAAAGTTTAGTTTCAGGTATTGATGAATCAACTGTTTTGGTTGATGAAGGCGCAAGAATAGTTAGTGTTGATGAAGAAGTAATAATAAAACAGTAACACATTATGGAGACTAAAGTAAAAAAATCATTTGCCATATCCAATTGGGCTATTGAGAACAAAATGACGGTTTTTGTCATTATGTTTCTTATTATCATTTCGGGTATTTCTTCATACAAAAGTATGCCGCGTGAAGCATTTCCTGAGATTGTTATCCCTGAGATATTTATTTCTACTATTTACCCAGGTAATTCTGCCATTGATATGGAAAAGTTGGTTACCAAACCATTAGAAAAAGAAATAAAAGGAATTTCTGGAGTTAATAAGGTTACATCAACGTCATTACAAGGTTT
>JALSVQ010000120.1 GCA_027073495.1 Flavobacteriaceae bacterium
TTGGTAGTGCAACACCATTAGAAAAAATAAATGATTCACATATCCATATCACAGACAAAGATAGTGTTGCTGTAGCCTTTTCAAGCAGCATCAATATGAATCGTGATCAATTACTAGTAGGTTTTGATCCTAAAGAAAACAATGAATATCATATCAAGGTAATGCCTGGTGCTGTTGAAGATTATTTTGGAAACAGCAACAAAGACACCTTAACCAATCTCTTGAAAACGAAAAAGAAAAGTGACTACGGTAGTTTAAAAATAAGCTTTTCAAATAAAAAATATGGCGTTTTTGTTCAGTTAATTAATACGAAGAATAATAAAATAGTCAAAAGTGCTTATTTAGACCAAAAAGTGGAAACTATTTTGTTTGAATACATCAACCCTACTACATATTTGGTGCGTATTCTTATTGACCAAAACAACAATAAAAAATGGGATGCAGGCAATTTCACAACACAAAAATTAGCTGAAAAAGTAGTCTTTTTTCCAAAACCATTGGATGTTCGTGCGAATTGGGATTTGGAAGAATCATTTGAGTTTAAATAATTAAACAGCCCATTCAAAAAATAAAAAAAAGCCTGAACTAAATTGACAGTTCAGGCTTTTCATATTTACAATTAACATGAATTCTTAATCTACATTATCATCCAAAAAGCTTGAATTAGAACGCAACTGCAAGTCATTGTTTGAATCAAAATTTAAAGTTGTGCGAGACAAAGTAGCCTCCTCAGATTCATCATCAAGATCAATTCCTTGGCGTTTATATGCAGGCTCATTTTCATAATGCTCAATACGATCTAAGGTGTTTTTATTAAATTTATGATTAAACAGATGTAATTCTTTAATACGCATTGGTGCTCTTTTTTTAAGCACTGCATCAATAGGATTATCAAAAGGATCATCACTTAAAATAGCATCCATAGCATTATCCTCTACTGTTTCTACTGTATTTTGAATCGTATTTGTTTCATTTTGTGATTTTATCTCAAATTGTAATTCAGGAGCTTCCAAAACAACTTCTTTTTTTGGTTTTTCTACCGTTTCTGCTTCTTCAAAATCTAAGACATATCTTTTTGTTGTTGTTTCTTCTTCTTGCTGTACAGATAGTATCTCTTCTTGAACATCAATTGATTGTATTGGTTCATCAAAATCGAATGCTAATTGATTAGGTTTTAAAGCCTTTACTTCTGAAACTTCTTCTACAACCTCATCAATTTCTGTAAAAATAAAATCATCGTCTATTGTGATTTCTGTTTCAGACATTGCATCTATTTTTTCATAACTAACATCAATATTTTTAGCATCTTGAGGTGTCGCCATCAAATTATACATTGCAGTTTCTATAGATTCATCTTCGTCGAGTAATTTATGAACTATGATTTCTTCTTTTTCAGGAGTTTGTACTTCTTGACTTTCATCATTTTGAACGTTATAGAATAAATCTTTTGGCTCAGATGCTATATTAGGAACTTCTTGCTTACTAATCGTAGGTTTTAAAGGATGAACAATCTCTTGCTCCATATCTAACGTGTAGATTATCTTTTTTTCTTCTACATTAATTAGCTGTTCTTGCACTTCGTTATTAAAACCTGTAGCTATAATGGTCACTTTGATACTATCTCCAAGTGACACATCATCTCCAATACCCATTATGATATTAACATCTGAATTAGCCTCACGATGAATGAATGCATTAATGGTTTCAATTTCTTTGATGGTCACTTCTTGTTCTCCAGAGACAACTAATAGTAAAACATTTTTAGATCCTGTAATTTTATTATCATTAAGCAATGGCGAGTCAAGTGCTTCTTGAATTACTTTTTCGGCTCTATTTTCACCAAAAACAACGGCAGAACCCATAATTGCACTTCCACTATTTTTCAAAACGGTGTTCACATCTCTAAAGTCAATATTAGTTTGATAATACTGTGTGATAACCTCTGCAATACCTTTGGCAGCATCAGACAATATTTCATCAGCTTTGGCATAACCTTTTTTATAGCCTAAATCACCATAAATTTCTGTCAATTTATTATTATTAACTATAATCAATGAGTCTAAGTATTCACGAAGACTTTCAATACCTATTTGCGCTTGCTTAGTCCGTTTTTCTCCTTCAAACTGAAAAGGTATAGTAACTATACCAATGGTCAAAATACCCAACTCACGTGCTACTTTGGCTATGACTGGCGCTGCTCCTGTACCTGTACCACCGCCCATTCCAACAGTTATAAAAAGCATTTTGGTATTTGATTCTAAAATAGCTCTAATCTGTTCTATATTTTCTAAAGCTGCCTCGGCTCCCACTTTTGGGTCGGCTCCTGCTCCAAGACCTTCTGTAAGGTTTATCCCTAATTGTATTTTATTTGGGATAGGTGAGTTTTGCAATGCCTGCAAATCGGTATTACAAATAACAAAATCAACACCTTTTATACCTTGTTGATACATATGATTAACAGCGTTTCCACCACCGCCTCCAACTCCAATGACTTTAATAACACTTGATTTATTTTTTGGCATGTCAAATGCTAAATTATTAAATGTATTTTCCATAATGTTTTGTTTTATTCTGCGTTATCTAATATTTTTTTAAGACTATCTCCCCATTTTGCAAAAAATGATCTTTTGACCTCTTTTTTTTCAGCAACTTGTGTTTCTTCTTGTTGTGTTTCTTCTTGTACTTGTTGTTCAACTACCTGTTCTAG
The DNA here is from genome assembly GCA_027073495.1 of Flavobacteriaceae bacterium. Classification (GTDB taxonomy): domain Bacteria; phylum Bacteroidota; class Bacteroidia; order Flavobacteriales; family Flavobacteriaceae; genus JALSVQ01. The sequence continues at coordinate 2,708 of JALSVQ010000120.1, forward strand.
CTCTTCCTCTTGCTCTTCTGCTTGTTTTTCTTTGTGATTCAAACCTGCCATAACCAACCCTACTGCCGTAGAATAAATTGGACTTGTCACTTCTACTACAGAATTGCTCGACAAATGTTCATTAGGATAACCAATACGAACATCCATACCAGTAACAAACTGCACGACTTGTTTTAAATGTTTAAGCTCTGCTCCTCCTCCTGTAACCACAATACCAGCTATCAACTGTTTCTTTTTCTCTTCTACACCATAATTCAAAATTTCTTGATGTACTGCTTTTATAATTTCGAGTACACGCGAATTAATTATTTTAGATAAATTTCTTCTAGTAATATCTTTGGCAGGTCGCCCACGTAAGCCTGGAATTGATATAATTTCATTTTTTTTGTTTTCTCCTGGCCAAGCAGAACCAAATCGTATTTTGAGCATTTCAGCTTGTTTTTCACTTATTACGCAAGCCTCTTTTACATCATTGGTTATTACATTTCCTCCATAAGGAATAACTGCCGTATGACGAATAATACCATCTTTGAATATCGCTAAATCTGTAGTTCCGCCTCCTATATCAATAAGTGCTACTCCCTCTTTCATTTCTTCTTCATCCAAAACTGCAGCTGCAGACGCTAATGGTTCTAAGGTGATTTCTTCTAGTTTCAAACTTGCACTTGTTACACAACGTCCTATGTTACGGAGTGATGAAATTTGACCTACCACCACATGAAAACTAGCCTCTACGCGACCGCCACACATACCAATTGGGTCTTTAATATCTGACTGACTATCTATTTTATACTCTTGCGGTAATACATGGATAATCTCTTCGCCAGGAAGCATTACCATTTTGTATAATTGTTTGGTCAGCCTATCAATATCTTCTTCGGTAATGATACTTTCTGCATCTTCTCTCGTGATATTATCTGTTTGTTGAATACTACGAATATGCTGTCCTGCTATTCCCACTACAACATCTTCAAAATTAATAGCGCTGCTTGCTTTTGCTTCATCAATGGCTTTTTGAATAGATTGTGTAGTCTTGGTAATATTATCTACAACACCTCTGCGCACACCTAAACTCTTAGACTGTCCTATGCCTAAGATTTCTAATTTTCCGTATTCATTACGTATTCCTATCATGGCAACTATCTTGGTAGTTCCAATATCTAATCCGACTGCTATTTTTTTTGTTTCCATAGGCTTTATATTTTAGTGCATACTATTTGATTGTGGTATTTTAGGTTTATTGTTTTGTATTTATTTATGCGTTTTTTACTCCAAGCATCCATATAAAAAATATGCAATTTTTTCAACTTAGAAGAAACATTGGTCAATGTACCAAACTGTACCGTTTGATTACCTAAACGCCCTTTAAATACATATTCGTTATTATTCTTTTTTAAGATAGCTGTTATTTGTTTTTTAAGTAATTCATCTTTATTTATATGCATAATTAATGCTTTTATGTCTAGTAATTCATCAGCATTGAATTGTCCATAAACCAAAGGAACACGCATCGTGTAATTTTTGGACAAAGGTATTGGTTTGGCATTATCATCTAGATAATAACTTTTTGTTCCTACAATACGTGCTATTGGCTTTTTTTGTGAAACACCAATAAATAAGGTATCTGTAAGTGATAAATATGCGCTTACACCTTCAATTAATTTATTTTGCTTTAACTTCGATTCGATTCGCGCTAACACATTATTATTTATAGCAGCTAGTTTTGTTTCTTTTGGATTTATATAATGGTTTAGCACTTGCAACACTTCTGA
>JALSVQ010000121.1 GCA_027073495.1 Flavobacteriaceae bacterium
TTAATAGTGTATGATGGTGTAGTAGTTATTTCTACTGCATCTCCATTTGATAGATTTTTTGATGCTGTGTAAGTATGTACATAAGTTTTATTACTGTATGTAACTACTTTTTTCCAATTAGCATCACCATAAGCACCAAAACCACGAGTGAATATTTGCCCTTTTATATCAAAATACCATTGATGTTTTGCTTCGTAAGACAAACTACCCATTGAAGTAAACAAAGTACCTGCATACATATCAGGGTGCGCGTTTAATACGCCTTTATCAACAAGTTTTTCGCCGTAAGAGTAGCTAATTCTTATTAGTGAAGTTAAACCAAATAAGTCTTTATTGAAATAGTCGTTAAAATCAAAATTACTATCAGCATTGGCAGTAGAATCAACTCCAATACCTAATAAGTTTCTTGGAATACTACCTGCAGAACCAGCTTTACCATCTTTAGGATGTCCGTCAAGTCCTGTTTTAAGGTATATATTACATTTACTTGAATATATACCCATAGAAGCCATATTGGCAGGAGGTATACTCATATAACGACTTTGTGTTACTTCTATAAATGGTATTGCTATATTTTTACCTGCTTTCAACGTTTCTACTACAGTAAGTTTTTTTGTTACTTTTGCATTGCCATCAAAATAGGCGTCTGCAGGTGTTACAGGGTCGTCTATGAATTTTGGTTGTGGTAAACCATCAATCAATATTTTTAATTGCTTTCCTTGCTCTGCTGTTAATGCCTTGTTAGTTCCTCCTGTTGTAAGGTCATTAACTAACAATACCTTATCATCAGGTATAACTACACTTTGTGTATTTCCATCACTATCTGTTAATGTTAACGTGTTAGTAGTGTTGTCAAATGTTGGTATTACCGTTGTTGCAGCAGACGAGCCTGCCTTGCTAAAAACTATTACATTGATTTTGTTTACTGCATCTTGTGCTGATGTAGGAACAACACCATCAATTAATAATTCAGAATAATGTATAGCAGAAAATAAATCGCTTGATTCACTCCCTACTTCTTCGCACATTACATTAGTTTTTGCAACTATGTGTGATGTGTATATTTTATTTTTTAAAGTAGATATAACACCCTTTGTTAATCTAAAGGTTTTATCATCTACTGATGTAATTTCTATAGTCGCCATTACGTTTTATTTTTTTGTTTTTAGTGATTAATTTAAAAGTTTTTCCTCTTGTTTCTATTGGTTTTTCGTATGTTTTACAATCTCCATTGTAAAGTTTGTAATCGTCTTTTTTTGAACAAATAAAACTTTTTGTCAATTCAAAATAATCATACGCTATTCGTTTATTTCTATTTGATAAGTTTGTTAATTCAGACATTGGAACAGGAACACTATCCTCTCCTAATTTCTGAACCATCCCAAATGGCGTGCTTATATATCCGCTTTCTAATACAAAATTAGCATAAGACAGAAATATCAATACTCGTTTAAGTCCAAAATGTTTTATTTGATTACCTAAACAATCGCTAAAAGAATCTCCATTTAATAATAATTGATACTTTGAGTCTGTGCTGTTTTCTATCAAGTCAAAATACATAGGAGCTCCAATCAAACTTATTAAATCTAACTCTTCACGCTCTTTTATATAGTTAGATATTATATCAAAACTACAATGCTTTGATATTTGTTTAATACCTAAAAAATCATTTTCATTTATTAGCATCATCAATTAGTTTTATTATTTTAACTTTTTTTCCATATAATTTTGAAATGTCCATTTCAATAATTGTTCTAATTGAATGTAGGGATTCCTGAAAGTCTTTTTTTATTTCCAAAATTTTAGAATCATTTGTTCCAAATAAAGAATTACTAGGGATAATCAATGATGGGTGTATTCCGTAACTCATTAAAATACTTTCTTTTATACTCTCTTCGGTGTACTTGAACATTTTATCATTATTATTGCTCTTTACTTCATCAAATCTAATGACAGGTATTAGTTTATTGTCTTGGTCTAGTTTGCTTTCAAACACTAATAAATTTCCAGTGTTTTCACTTCCTATTAGTTCTGATAAGTTGTTCTCAATATCTATTTTATCCTTTTTACTTCCTGATTGTAATACAGTAGCAACCATCTTACCTATAAAACCATTTCTTAAATTAGAATTTTTATATATAGATGTTCTGTATTCACTGTCTGCATCATTATAAGCACTATCAATAAAAGCTAGAGGATAAATATTTTCAGGTTCTAAATTAACAAATAAAACTTGACCCCTGTAATTCTCAACTAACTTTTTGGAACGTTCAACCTCCGTGTCATCATCTTTAATTAATTGTTTTGCATCATTCTCCATTTGTGATACAATAACATCTTTTAAATCATTATACGGATAAAACCATTTAGCCTTTTTTGATTTTTGATTAAAACTAAACTTTTTCTCTCCCCATTTTTCAGAATAATAGATTGCGTTTTTGTTTCCAAAATCATCATCTTTACTTATCCTGCAATTTTTATAAGGTAATACATCTATTGAATTAGGCAATAAATCAATGCCATGAGTGATATGTAAGTAAAAACCCTTGTGGTATTTTATAGAGTTAGAAATCAAATACAAAATATCATTATATGTTAATCCTTTTGTTTTATTAGCTATTTCATTTCCATTCGTAAAACCTTTACCGAAAATGTAAGAAGCCATCTTGTTTGAAGCATTTTTAGCAGTTGTGCTGTTATTAACTACCCTTTCTATTCTCTCTGGGTAGTTGTTGTCTGACCCATTATTATAGATGTTAGTTTTTTCGTTAACATCTATAAACCTAGAGAATAACTCAACAAGTGTACTTCTTATTTCCATTTACTTTTTTTTCTTTGTTTTTTTCTCTATTGGTAATTTTAAAAAATACTTTTCTCTTTCTGTTCTATATTTCCCTTTATCTCCGTTTAGAAACTGTAATGCTAATTTGTCGGAACTGTTTTTTGATAATACTTCATTAGTATAAGGTACTCTCACTAAAAACTCGCTGTTTTTTAGCAAAAAAGTGTTTTTAACTTCTTCTTTTGTTTTCATTGTTTTTGTTTTTAATTTCCAATTATTAAACACATTCGAAAAAGAACACGATGCGCAATTTGGCGGTATTCCTTTTTCTTCTGTGTATAGTGTAATATAATGCGCAAACAAGGTTTTATTCGTTTTTACCTCGTTTGCGCTATATTTTATTAACTCTGACTTAGTCATTAAGCCGAGAATTTAGCATCAAATTGTGTGTCTGATGTTGCTTGGTCTGTATCAAAATAAATCATTGGCAAATGTGGCTCCATGTCATCAACACTTTTCAGAATTATTGGAGTTGTCCCTTTACCCTCTAATGTAGATAAATTTAATTCGGATAATTTAAGACCACTATCATACCCATAAATAGAATACTTTGTGTTTCCATCTACTCCTGTATCTTTCATTTTCATAACAACAACCAAATCCGCACCTTTTCCTAACTGTTTCAAGAAAGATAAAGTTTCTTCCGACAAATCATATACTTTGAAATTAAAGCCATGTTCATAATCATTTCTTCCATCATCATTTCTGTTGAATTTCGCTACACCACCAATGTGCTTTTTATCAATAGCACCACCAATTAAATATCCTGTCTTTCCTGCATACAATTGCAAATGGGTTACCTTGTGGGTAGTGTCTGTTCTGTCAATTACAGAATTAACCTTGTCAATATCTGCTCTATTCATTAAAACAGCTTCTTGCTCAGCTCCTCCTGTTATTGTTTTGTTACAGTCATAAATATGACCGTTTACTATATTACCGCATATACTTGGCATATCTTTTCTTTTTTAAATTAATTACATTGCTAATACTACATCATCATCTTGTACTACTTTAATATCAAAAGTGTACTCAGGAACTATTTTAAATAATTCATCATAAGTATTCACTTTTAAATCAAAAGCATCAAAGTTGTCTTTTGCAATAGTACCTACTGGCATATTGTCTTTTGAAATTAAAACAGCTCTGTGAGGGTTTACCCATTTTGTACCATCGTTAAATTCTGAAAACAAGTTTATAATGTCATCCCACTCATCAACTACCACAATCTTAACCCCAAATATCATCAAAGTATCAATCGAGTAATCATTTGTTAATGGGTCTTTAGTACAACAATTTACCTGTTTACTTGCTCTTAACCATTCTTGATAATTTTCAGCAAGAGCTCGTGTAGAATATATTACCGCTTTCTTGTCTTTTTTAAGATTACGACTTCTAGCTTTTAGCATAGCATTGTATGTATCATACCCTACTTGCGCTCCTAATGCACTCTGCAATGCATAAGTAGTTTGTGCATTTTCAGCTATTTCAACACGTTTACTGTTTCCTGCAGGAGCAATAGCTTCAAGCTGAATAAACAGTCCATTGTGTCCGTTTAATGCTGTGTTTGTACTGTTAGATTCCGCAAAATATGCTTTAGTCCATAAAGAATCTTGAACCTTTTTCGAAATCAAAGTCATTAGGAAATCTACAAAAGCACTTTGTGTCATTTCTTTAAATGAACTAGCATCAGAACCGTAAAAGTCTAAAAATTTAGATTCTAAATCTTTATAACAAATTTCTGTTTTACAGTTGTATCTTGCAGGTGTCCAAGTTTTAGTTGACAATGTTATATCAATGTTACACTCATTACCTGTGCATTGTGATGCATCCCCTTTTGTTGACTTCATATAGTCATATCCATTCCCTGCATCTGCTAAAGGTATTAAATCTCCACTTCTTACACCGTTTTTAATTGTGTGCATTTTTGAAAAGTCATTACCTTGAATTGTTCTTTTCCAAATTAGATTTGAAAATGCTAATTGTTCTGCATTGCTCAGTTTTGAGATTGCATCAATAAATGTTTGAATATTTGTATTTACTGCCATTTCTTATTTTTTTAAGTTTTTAATTTCGTTTAAAGATTCCATAAAAGATGATTCTTTCTTTTTAGGCTCTTTCTTGTTTTTCTTGTTTTTTGTTGATAATGAATTTTTAGAAACTATGTTTTTAAGATTAGTTAAAACCTCATTAGTTTCTTTTAGTTCTTTTTTAAGCTGTTTTGCTTTTACTTTCTTGTTTTCAACTGTGGTTTGTTGTTCTGCAATCGTAGCTTCTAATTCCTTTACTTTGTTTTGTAAAGCTACAACCTCATCAGCTTGAACTTCTTTTATCTCAGTCAATTCTCCACTTACAAATACATAAGTTTCTCCTGTTTGCATAAGATACTCACCATCAGCAGGTGTACTATCAACATTAGCTTTTGCACCAATAGCGATAACATCACCATCTTTCAAATCGTAAAAGTCAATCTCTACTTGATTTGCATCAGTAACTTTTAGATTTTTAACACCTTTTGCCATACCTAAAAGACTTGCAATCTCATTAAGTATGTTCTTTTCTGTTTTTTTACTCATTCCTTTTTTATTAATTAAACTGTTATTGAACTTCGCAACTGCTTTGATTGTAGATTTTATTTCTGTAGCAAAATTTAACTCTATTGCTTCTTCAACTGTCATCACTCTATCTTCAAGCATTATTGCTTTGAGTTCATCATTTGTTTTATTTACACCGTTATCAATGTAAATTTGTACTATCTTTTCTCTATAATGTTTTAATTCAGTAGCGAATTGTGCTATTTGTTCAGCATTTCCATCAATAGACCCAAATTCATTGTGAATAACAAAGCTCGAATTTTCATTAGCTATTCTAGTACTACCTGCCATGTAAATTACTGTTGCTATTGAATAACACACTCCCTCGTTTATTGTTGTAATCTTCTTGCCTGTTGCTCTTAATGCATCATAAATAGCAAACCCCTCAGAAACATCGCCACCTATAGAATGAATATGAACTATGAATTCTTTTGCTTGTTTTTGTGAGTTTATACTTTTAACAACACTTTTCAAAGAAACAACACCCCAATCATTAGCGGATTCATCTTGACAATTCGCAATCTCTCCATAAATATATATGTGTCCTATATCCATATTTTCTGTTTTTATAATACCCGCAATATACTAACGCTTAAATATTGACATTGATAAAAAAAAAATATATTTGTATCTAAATATTTAGTATCTTTGCCTTATGATTGTCGCTTTTGTTTTTTTTGGTTATTGTATGATTATTTATGGAGTTGTAATGTTCTTTAAAGCTATATCATACTATAAGAAATCTAAAAAACAAGAAGAAGAAATACTAAAAAACAATAAAGAGTTTTCAGAATATTTGGAGCATAAAGAAAATGTTAAAAAACTTTTCTAGTCCCATTTAACACAATGATTGCCCTCTTTTATTTTAGCTACTAACGGACAAAAACAATTACCACAATAAAATCCCTTAACTTCTTTTACTTCATTGTCTATAAAATCTAAGTACTTAGAATATGTTTTATGATTACAACTATCACATATTTTAGCACGCCTTTCTTCTTCTTTCGTAGTGCTTTCTTTCTTTAATACAGAAACCCAACTTTTAACTATTCCCATTTAATTACTTGTTAAGTTGTCAACCTGTACAACAAATTCATCATAAACGCCAATAGTATCTTCTACCACATTAACCACTTTTAAATCTTGTAAACTTGTTTGCGGTATCGAGTTTTTAATACTTGACGATGTTACTCCTCCATCTCTAAAATATCCAGTTGTATTTGGAGTGCTGAAATCAACACCACCTCCAGCTACATTTATAGCACTTGCTATATTTCTAAGAAATGGATTTGCCATTGACCGATTATTTATGATTGCTTCTCCTCCCTCTGCTTCTATAGGTATTCCTCCTTGTGAATGTGAAGCGCCAACAAGCATTCCATCTTCTGCTTTTCGTATTTCACTAACAGCATTTAAACCGCTTTTAACTACTACTGCTGTACTTGCAATTTTAGAAATAGTGCTAAACGGGTCAGGCAATGATGACTTAGTACTCCATACTTGAGTAACTCCCTGCCATGTATTTACCATTGCCTGTGCTATTCCTGCCGCTTTCCCTGCTGTTGTTTCTTTTCCTAGAAGTTCAGCAATGTTTCCAAGTGTTTTTGATGCTTCCTTTCTCTTTTTACTTTCTTTTATATACTGTATTCGTTCCTGTTTCTTTGCTTCATCTTTTTTGATTTTAGTAATTGTTTGCTGATATTCTGTTTCTATTATAGCCTTTCTTCTGTTCTTTTCATCTAATGACATTTCCTCTGCTACTGCCTTTTCTTCTAAAATTGCTAGGTCATTTTCATATTGTATTTGTTCCTCAGATAATTTTTGCTCGTACTTAGTTTGTATTTTAATTTTGTTTTCTTCTAATTCTAATTCAAACTCTGTTTGTCGTTCTTTTATCTTTTTATCTCGTTCTGCTTGTCTGTTTTCAAAATCTGTTTGTTCTTGCTGTGTTTTAAACTCATCACGCAATGCTTTTACATTATTTTGATAATCTGTTTCTAATTGAAGTTTTGCTAAGCTGTACTCGTTCTCTTTAATTAGTCCTTTCTTCTTCTTGTATTCAAGGTTTGATAGTTCCATTTGATTTGATACCCTGAAAAACTCAACCTTTGAATCTACATATTTTTGATTTAGTTTTTTGTCCTCATCAAGTTTAACCTCATTATTTATCTTGTACTTTTCTAGCTCAATTTCTAAATCTTTTAATTTATCTTGTGCTGCTTTTTTTGCTCTTGCTCTTGCTTGACTAGCTAACTGATTTCTAACACCTAAAAAACGGAGCTCCGTAGCTCTTGATTTTTGTTTATTTCTTTCACGTTCTGCTTCTAATTCTTTAAGAGCCTTTTCCTCTTCTCTCGAAGTATCATTGCTAGATTGTTCTAATTTAGTTTTTTGTATTTTTAAATCAAGTATTGCATTTTCTGTTTTTTCTATTTCTTTTGATTTTTCAATAGCTATTTGCAATGCCTTGTTTCTTTCAGCATCTGTTTTGTTTTTATCTTTAGATATTAATTCCTGCTGTTTTATTATATCTAAATTCTTCTCTCTCATTAGTGATAAACCAACTTCCGATTTGCTTATATCAATATTTAAATCTGCTATTTTTTTACCCCTTTGATATGCTTCTCCGAAAAATGCACCTGTATCTCTTGTCGCTTGTTTTGTTTTACCTATTAAATCATCAACCCCAGTTCCTACTTTTAATGTTGCGTTTGCAAAATCTGAATATCCATCTGTGAAACCTGATGAGATTATTTTTCCCAAAGATTTAAAAATCTCTCCTAACCCATCTAATCTATTAACTAAATTTGTTTTTATAGATTCCCATAAATTGCTAACTGCTTTTTTAGGGTTTGAAAATGTATCTACCATCTTAGCACCTAGCCTTTCCAATACACCATATAATGATTGAAAAACTACTTTTAAAGGGGTTAATACTCTTGTAACCGCATCAATACCTTTTTGTGTTTTTAAAAACGCACCTATTAACAATCCTATAGCAACAACAATAGCTCCTATACCTGTTGATATTAAAGCTACCTTAAACAGTTTAGTTCCTTTTGTTGCTCCTGCTATTGACGATTTGTAAGAAATCATTGATGCCCTTACTCCTTGTAAGTTGCTAATATACTTATTGAACGCAGGAGATAAACCCTTTAATGAATCTCCATAATTACCGATATTCCTTTTTTGTGCTGTATATTTATCCGAGTTTTCATCTAAAAAAGTATTGTTCTGGTCTATCTTCTCATTAATTTTATCCCGCTGTTTTATTCCCTCTTTTGTTGTTACATCAAGAGCTTTCCTTGCTTGTATTAGTTTTCTTATAGAGTTTGTAGCTTGTGCTTCGCTCTTTACTTCCTCTGAAAGCATCTTATTCACATTGCTTACACTAGCTGAATTAGCTTGTATAACCTTTGTATTATCTCGATATGATGCGCTGTTAGTCTTTATTTTTTGGTCTAAACTTGCTAAATACCTAGCTTGACCCTCTGTTACTTTTCCACTTCTTCTTATTACATCATTGACGCTTTTTTGCTCTTTTTTAAGCTCGATTAATGACTTTTTTAGCCTTGTGTTTTCTTCTTCTGCTTTCTGAATTGCTGATACATCAAATTCAAACTCTGCTATATTTACTTTCATATCTTTTTAATTAATACTTTGCTTGTTTTTGTTTCTATTCCGTTTGATACTTCTAATTTTAAAAGATAACTACCGACAACATCAAGCGTTAATTCTTCTTTTATTTTAGTTTTTACTGGCAATGTAGAAGTGCTACCTGATGGCTTACTTATTATAGACCAATTAGAAGTCGTTTTGCCAATACTAGATCCACCGTCCAATAATACCTTTTGTTCCGTTGTATCTCTATATATTCCTGTTCTAGCAACAATAGACAGCGATGTATTAGGTTGTACTTTCATTACATCAAATACAGCTATTTTGTTTGTTTTCTTTACTATACTATTTACATAAAAGTAACTAGATAATTGTTTAACATAGATTAATTTAAACGCATCAAAATTCCGAATAAACTCTTTTGTAACTAATGCTTCTAACTTTATATTTTGATACCAATTTAAAGAGGTTTCTAAGGCTTTATAATTGTCATTTATTACAGTTTGATAATCTAATGTATCAAAACTATATCTAGGCACTAACCCATTAAAAGTGTCAATAGTATTCCCTGTTATACCGTATGTTATAGTTTCTTGATTTCTTACTACATCTCCTATGTAATTCATTGAAGAAATAGGTTTGTACTTTGTTACTACTCCATTATCATCTCGTATTACTTCCCATAGTGGTGTGTTGTACAATAATTGATTGTTATATACATTTTCAGATAATTCACTAGCGTAATATGGAGCTACAAGGTGTGTTTTCCACGTTCTTAAATTCTCGTTTTCAACTAACAAAATACCATCCGCAAAATGTTCTATATCCTTGTCTTTGTAATTGTAGTTAAAATGGTTTCTTTGTACATACTTTCTCGTTTGGTATGTTTTACTTAGTTCTTTATTGAATTGTTCAGATATATCAATAGCATTACCCCTATCGTTAAATATTGTGTCTATCCTTTCAAAATAGTAGTGCTTGTTAAATAAGTCTTTTTGCATTACCAATCCGTAACGTTGCATTACATCTTTTACAAATGATTTTTGGCTCATTTTACCTATGAAGTTTGCAACGTGTATTTGAAGAACATCAGTATTGTATGTTGAAAATGTTACCTGCATATCTGTGTATTCCACATAATAACAGTAGTTACAATTCTCTTCTAGATTATGGTCATATGTGTCAAAAAGCAACTCAACTCCAACATAAACAATATCTCCTGCTTGGAAACTCCCCCACCCTGATACAGTTTGCACACTTCCTAAGGGCGCATTGTCTATTGCTAGGACCCAGTCATAATAGTTTGGCCCCGTAAAATCTCCGTTATCTCGTACATCTAAAGTCCAACCGTTTGCATGTGGAGAATTGCTAGTTACTGTTCCTGTCAAAGAAAAATTATAATTCCCATCTTGTGGTATTATAATTCTATTATTATTAATCATTGTTTGATTTGGCTGTAAGTCAACTTCTATTCTTCCATAGAAAGCACCTCCTATATCTTTATGCTTACTTACTGCATCAGTAGTTATAGAAAATATATTATCTATTGGGTCAATCTCTGAATTATACCCTCGATATGGTGTTATTATCTTTCTTTTAAAATGTTCAGTATTAAATATGCTTCCAGAATAGCTGAAACCTGCTTCGTTCATAATTCTTTCAAATATAGTATGAACATAAAAGCAAGGCATCTGATAGTTTATTTCAATGTCCGTTTTAATTTTTCCGTAATCTGATAAAGCATATATGTAACCGCTAGTATTTGAAAAAGAATCTACATAGGTGGTATTGTTTAATTCGTGGTCTAAATCATCAAAATTTAAGTCCATCAATCTTTTACTTCCTAAACGCTCAAATAAAAAGATATTACCGTCATAGATTGTACAATAAAAATAACCTTTTGTATCTTTTGAAATTATTGCTTTTCCTTTTGTAATTACAGGATAACCGTTATCAAGTAAATTAGCTGATGTTTCTAAATATGGTAATCTTGATTTGCTACCAACAACGCCCAAAAATTCTAATATTTCAGCATTGTTTTTTGTATTTGGTAATTTAAATTTGTTTGTATGGTGGTTTTGGCTGTCCTTAACTTCTGCTAAGTCATTAGCTTGCTTCTTTATTGTTATAGAAGTGCCTTTTAAGTCAACCTCTTTTCCGTTTAAATATAATTCCCACATACTAAATTCCTTTTCTTGTGTATTTTTTAGGCAATATCAATGTAGCCTTTAATTTCGTGTATTCTCTATTAGATACTATAGATACGCTTCCTTTAACTCTTACCTTTTGCCATACATAGGAACTATTCACAATTTTTCTATACAAATAAACTTCTGTACTTTCAAATATCTCTTTTACTATATGAATGTATTGTTTTTTTACATTGCTAAATATTTCTAATTGTTCGGAAACATTATACCCTAATGTGTGTTCTGTTGCTCTTGCTTGGATTCTGTTATCCCATATTTCGCTAACTGTCCCTACCTCTTTTGCTCTCGATTTTTCAATAGAGTAATTATTGAACAACCAATAATCATAACCACCATAGCTATTAAGCCACTTTACATAAACACCATCACAATCGTTTATTATTTCTGATGAGTTTGCGCCAGTTTCTATGTTTCTTTCTATTCTATTATCATATAACTTACTTACACTTTTAGGATGGAATGAGAAATAAGGAGTTTGCCCTAATGTTAAAATTGTTCCTGCCGTTAAATCTTCAACAGTATAATCATAAGAAATAGGCATGTAAGAATTTAATACAAGTACATTATTTATTGCAACCGTTTCTCCTGACTTATCTACTCCTGATAAATTTAACTTGTAAAAATGATAATTGTCAGTTTCTGTGTATGTCTTATTCATTAGATAATTAAAATCATCAATATGCTTGCTAGAAAAACCACGAGATAACACATCTTCAACATCTATTCTAACATTACCTGCTATTGATGCGTATCTTGTATTGACTACTTGTCCATTTGTCATTGTATATGTTATGTCAATATACGTATCTACTCCTGATAGCTTTATTATATTAGGGTTGTTTGCTGATATATTGTTGTACCCCTCGAAACCTTGTACTATTGTTATTGCCATTACGCTACTTCTTTAAGTTTTCTTTTTATATCACTGGATATTTTTTCTATTATTACAGTTTGTATTGCCGATTCTAGTTCCTCAATCCTGCTTTTTGTTAAAACTCCATCTATTAAATCACTGCCTCCTTTTTGATGCCACGTTGTACCGCTTTTTTCTATCTTTTTAGCTACCGCAAATGCAATACTCAATCCCTGCTTTCCACTAATTCCAAACTTATTGCGGACCCAGTCCTTTATTGGTGTTATCGGTGGGCGTTTCCCATTTGGTCTTCCTTTGGTTAAGTACTTAGTGTAATCATTTGCTTTTATATTTGCTTTTATTATCCCATCGACTTCTATCACTTCTACTTCAAGACTTTCAATCCATTTACCGCTAGCTTTCATACCAAGTGATAAATGCTTGTCCTTAAATTCTTGTACTATTTTATCAAGTTCTTTCTTTACTCTTTCTATCATAGATTGTATAAGTTTAGAAAACTAATTGTACCCTCAATATAGCCACCGTCAAAATTATTGTCATACTTGTTTATTGCAGGTGTAAAACTCCAACTATTCATTTTAGCATTTGGAACAAGGCAAATGTCATTATGAAAATTAGATACTAAACAGTTTTCTACTTTCTCAATATACTCTTTATACTTCCCTTGTTCTTCATCTTCATTTTTTAACTCATTACCGCTTTGTATATCAAACCTTGAATTTAAACCTACAAAAGCTCTAAAGTCGTATGAGTGTAACTTAACATCTCCATCACTATCTACAACTGTTTTTAATTTCCAATACTCAAGTATAAAATGAACGCAACATTTATTTGCATCAGTTAATAGTGCTATATTCGCATAGTCCTTTCTTGCGTATGTATATGACCAACAAAAACCACACTTTGATTGTTCGTTTAGTTTTGATATGTATTGTTTGAAATATTGTACTATTGTCATCGCTTATTGTTTCGGTTTCTTATTTGTATTAAATTTTCCCTTATCTCGTTTTCTTCTTTTGTTTTCAGAAGTTTGGTATATATAACTTCATACGGTAACTTCTCTATCTGCTCCCATTCTAGTATGTTATTTGACAAAGCATCAATAACATTAATTTCTTTGTATTTTGATAGTGCGTTTATTCCTGCCTCTTCCATTTCGTCACTTTCATCTGCAGATAAATCAGATTCTAAAACTGAAATATTATTAAATTCATCCTCTAGCCATTTCATAAAGTAAACAAACTCCCTATATTCTGTAGATAGTATTTCATCGATAGATATATACTTAACCCTACTTAGAATTTTTTGAGCTACTTCAATAAGATTGCCTTTTAAAATTAGTTCCCTGTACTCGTTTACTTTTTTGTATGATGTTTTAAGCAATCCTTTTGCCTTTCTACCTTTTAAACTATCACATCTTTTTAGTGCTTTTTGCTCAGCTTCTGAAAACTCATATTTTGTATTTAAAAATTCTAATGCTGTCATACCAATTTACCGCTTGTCATTGTTATACTTACCTTATTGCTATTTAAAGTAAGTCCATATCTAACCGCCGCCAAACAATCAGGCTCATGTCCTTGTGGCTCGGCAACTATCTTTCCGTTTTTGTCTATCTTCCAAAACCAACTCTCAAATGCTTTTATTACATTATCGCTTTTTCTTGTTATGAAGATATTATATGCTTTTACTTTTTTAATACCATTTATTACGCTACCAGTTCCTTTTTTTACGCCTTTAGCATTATATCCGTATTTGTTTAAATCGTATATTTCAGAACGTCCTGCTGAATCGCAACCTATTTCCCATCCTTTTGGAAAACCTATTTCATCCATCTTGTCAACTATTGACATTCTTTCTGCCCCTTTTATCTTTTCAGGCATTAAACCATTTTCTACAAATTGCTCATCAATATACAAATCTGCATTTGTTGTGTATAAATCTACTAATGCGGTAGGGTCTGGACTTACTCCAAAATCCATTCCACTAGATATTCTTTTTATACCTTTTGGCAAATCTTCAACTATACTAAATTTGTAGATTCTTCTGTCTGAATATGTACCTGTTAATCCTAACCCATAAACCTTGAACCATTCTACATTGTCCTTTCTGCTTTCTATGTAGTCAACCTCTCCTTTTGGGCAAAACTCATTATCTTTGTATGTTACTATTATTTTTTCTGCTCGTTCGCTTGGCTCTATCAAAGTATGTACCCACGTTTCAAAGTCAGGGTTTAAATCAAAATAGCAAATTTCATCTGTACGTGCAATGTAGTGCTCTACTGCTGAATAATTAACCTTTGTAGTTTCATTGACATATAATATAGTGCGCCTTTTTGATTTACCTGCTTGCCCTTTGTGTCCTACTACATATCTAAATTGAATAATACTATCCCCCCATTTAAGCTCTTTGTTTTGTGCATTGTAGTAATCGTCAAAATCTAAACCAGTAGCGAAAAACATATTTCGGTAATCTAGTATAATACCATCTTTTAAATTCTCAAAAGTATCTGTTACTACTGTTATTACGTGTTTTTTTTCGGAAGCGTGCTCTAGTAATCTTTGAGCTATTGCCCAGTTTTTACCTGCCCCCTGACCACCTTGCACAATTCTCCAAGGCTTTGTCATTTCTTTTATTTTGTAATATGTAGTAGTTAAGCCTATCATCTAGCATCATATACTTTGAATGTTGGTGCTTGTTGTTTTTGTTTGTTATGCTCTTTGTATAAAGCAAGTAATTTGTTTTGCTCTTTTATAGCGTTTATTTTGTCGCTTTCTCGTTCAGCATTGTATATTATATCATCAAGACGTTTTAATTGAACGTCTAGCGTTATATTAAGCTCATTTGCCTTATTTTGTAGCTTTGTGTCGTAGTACTCCTTGATTCTAGGTATTTTTAGCATACGATTGAACTCTGTTGATGCAGCGTTAAGCCCATATTTTGGGTAGAACTTTTGCACTGCTTTTCCTTGATGCATTCCGTTTACTACATACTCATCAACAACTAAGCAATACTTTCTAAAAGTTTCTTCTTTTATTCTTTTTCCCATAATTTATATTATTAAGTTATATTACTTCAAATATAGTTTTCCGGAAAATAGTTTTTTTAGTCGTTTGAACTAAGCCTAAATTTTTTAAATAATTTAAAATGCTGTAGTATGTGTTTCTACATATAAGATATTCTTTTCCGTAGTCTTTACTTATTCCATAGGTAAGCATTTTTTGGATTATCTCTTTTCGTTCTTTTGTAGTGTTTAATATACTAATGTCGAAATCTAATATTAAGTAGTCAATATCTTTTTGGAATTGGATGTGCTCTTTTATTATGCCAGCTTTCAATGCTAATTTGAAAACACTAACTACAGTTATTATATTAACATTGATTTTGTCATTAACCGAATAGAAAATAGACAATGGTGAACACTTTTTTTTTGTTATTATTTCTGATACTATTTCTAATCTTGATTCTGTTTTGTTTAGGTTGTTTTCTTCTAGGTAATAAAGAAATCTAAATAAAGGGTCTTTTCTTTTATTCTTTATGTATTCCTTTACATCC
>JALSVQ010000122.1 GCA_027073495.1 Flavobacteriaceae bacterium
AATCATTCTCTGGTAATAATGCTTCAATGGTTTCGGTTTGTGTTTCTTTTAAATCGGTATATTGGTCTAGCTGTGTTTTGTAGCGTTGTATTTCTTTAAACGCATTTATAAAACCTGCACGAGCTTCATCACCTTTTAAATTACTCACTTCAGAAGGCGAACAGTCTAAACCTTTAGCTTCCATAAATTGTTTTAGGTTAGTTACCGCTTCTTTGTACTTTTCTATCACTTTAGGTGCAGCATCTACCAACCAAATTTCTTTTGCTTTCTCTATTTTAGCACCAGAGAACCGAATCATTGCTTTGTTTACGTCTTCTTCTTGGTCTCTAAACACTAAAATATTACCATAAGGTTTGGTGTCGTTTATAACTCTATTGGTACGAGAATAGGCTTGTATTAAACCGTGATATTTTAAATTTTTATCGACATATAAGGTATTTAAATATTTAGAATCAAAACCTGTTAAGAGCATATCTACCACTATCATCACATCAATTTTATTTTTGTGAGGATAATCGGTATTGGTATATTTTTGGTCTTTTATACGTTGCTGTACATCTTGATAGTATAAGTCAAAATCGTTTATTCTATGGTTGGTATTGTATTGCGTGTTATAGGCTGCAATAATGGCATTTAATGCTGCTTTCTTTTTATTGGGTTCTACTGTATTATCTGCTTTTTCTTGTGGTAAATCCTCTTGTATTTGCTGTATGTCTTTATTGCCTTCCGCTGGTGGCGAGAATACGCAAGCTATTTGCAAAGGCTTATAATCTTGATCTTCTTTTAGTTTTTCTGCTTGAAGTTTTTTAAAAGTATCGTAATACTGAATAGCATCGTTAATAGATGCGGTAGCTAATACGGCATTAAAACGTTTGTAATGTGTTGCTTTATCGTGTTTGTTTAAGATTTCAGTTGCAACAGCTAATTTGTGCAAATCACTACCTTCAGTAACAATACCATCTGGTTTAAAATAATCGATATGAAAACGTAAAACATTTTTATCTTCTATAGCATTGGTAATGGTATAAGAATGGAGTTCTTTTTCAAATACATCTTCTGTGGTTTTATAAGATGCTTGTTTGCCTTCAATAGTTCTATAGGTTGCATTTTCTTCAAAAATGGGTGTTCCTGTAAAACCGAATAGTTGTGCTTTTGGAAAAAATGCTTTTATGGCTTTATGATTT
>JALSVQ010000123.1 GCA_027073495.1 Flavobacteriaceae bacterium
CCAAAACACCAATAACAAGTTATACTATTGGTATTGCTTCTTTAGAAAAAATGAAAGAAAAAATACTGGAAAAACCTTGGCCATTATACAAAATAAAAGTTGGTTTTGAAGGTGACATTGAAATGATTAAAGCCTTACGCGAAATCACTGATGCTGTTTTTCGTGTAGATGCCAATTGTGCTTGGACAGCAGCAGAAACTATAACAAAAGCAAAAGCACTAAAAGCACTGAATGTAGAATTTATAGAACAACCACTAGCCGCTGCTGATTGGGAAGGTATGAAACATGTAAAACAGCACAGCGTCTTACCTATTATAGCCGATGAAAGCTGTCTCACAGAAGAAGATGTAGCCAAGTGTGCTCCGTATTTTGATGGTGTCAATATCAAATTGATGAAATGCGGAGGCATCACTCCTGCTTTACGCATGGTTACACAAGCCAAAACCCTTGGTTTAAAAACAATGATTGGCTGTATGACCGAATCTACAGTTGGTATTTCTGCCATTGGACAATTAGCTCCTGCATTAGACTACCTCGATGCCGATGGTGCTATGCTCTTAGACAAAGACATTGCACAAGGTGTCTATTTTGACAATGGAAAACTAATAATGGCTGATGCAAATGGAAATGGCATAATCTTATTAACTAAAACTAAAAGCTAAAATAATGAAAATTAAAACAATACTCCCTTTTTTAATACTTGTAAACACTTTATTTGCACAAACAGATTTACAGAAACTACAACATGATATTGTTCATTTTACATATGATTATCTTGACCCTGCATCAGATTTATCGGTAAATATTGCACAAATGCATTGGACAAATGATGCAAAAGTTAATGCTAGATGGAAAATAAGTTTTGAAGCTATTGGTAATTATATGATAATTGGTAATGACAACAAGACATTACTTTTAGATAATAATAATTTTGAGATTTTGCATATAGCAAGTGGTTTTCAAACGGCAGAAACTCCAACAATATTAGGAGGATATTCTACACAACAACTCACAGGTGATGTTGATTTATTAGGAAATGGAACAACTTCTACACTAGTTTTTTATACACCTGATGGAATGAGCAGCAAAAGCATCTTTTCCTATTCTCTACAAGCAGACTTAGGACTAGGCTACAATACAGAATTAAAATTACGCTATGTACCCAAAACAAAGATAGATGAAGTTATCAATAAAGGATATGGTTTTGGCTTAGAGCACAATTTTTCAAGATGGTTCAAAGCTTTAACTGCTAAAAATATAGATCTATCAGCGTTAGTATCTTATGCTAAATTTAATATTTCTAATGATATTGTTTTTACAATCCCAGGAGAGCAAATTAATCGCGCGGTTGCTGATGGCAGCACAATGAGCTACGAACTTTTAGCCTCTAAATCATATGAAAAATTAAGTTTTAGTCTTGGACTTGCTTATCTTACAAACACCTACACACCCTCTTTTGAAGGAACAGATTCATTTTTGTTGCAAATACTCAATGATGGTTTAGCTGAAAACACGAAAACCAATACAAGCTTTAATTATAATTTTTTAACATCATATAATTATGCTAATTTTGATATTTATGCAGCATATAGTCACTCCAATTTTTCAAATATAACCTTTGGCATTAAATACAATTTAAACAATAAAAAAAGCAAAACATCTGATAACAAATTGGAACGTTAAACTACTTATTACACGTATTTAATAGTAAATTAAGCTACTTATTTAAATTTAATAACTAATTAGTTAATCTCTAGATAAATTGTTGATAACTTCTCTCTTAAAAACTAACAAATGCCTTGTAATTTCAGTGTTTTTTAGCTATATTTGTTTTTGATTAAAAAATGAGCGAAAATTAAATCTAAAAGATGAGCGAAGAAAAAAAACAAAATCAGTATTCTGCAGATAGTATTCAGGCATTAGAAGGTATGGAGCATGTGCGCATGCGTCCCTCAATGTATATTGGAGATGTAGGAGTACGTGGTTTGCATCACTTAGTATATGAAGTTGTAGACAACTCTATTGATGAGGCTATGGCTGGACATTGTAATGCTATTAGTGTTGCTATAAATGAAGACAATTCAATTTCTGTTCGTGATAATGGTCGTGGTATTCCTGTAGGAATGCACAAAAAAGAAGGTGTTTCGGCATTGGAAGTAGTAATGACCAAAATTGGAGCAGGAGGAAAATTTGATAAAGATTCTTATAAAGTTTCTGGTGGACTCCACGGTGTCGGTGTCTCGGTAGTAAATGCTCTATCCGAGCATTTGACTGCACGTGTTTTTCGTGATGGAAAAATATGGAAACAAGAGTACCAACGTGGTAAAGCTTTATATCCTGTAAAAGAAGATGGAAAAACAGAAGACAGAGGAACAGAAGTTACTTTTAGAGCAGATAGCACTATATTTCAAACAGAAATTCTGTTTAATTACGATACACTTGCGGCACGCTTGCGCGAATTATCATTTTTGAATAAAGGTATTCGTATAACAATTACAGATGAACGTCGCAAAGATGATGAAGGTAATTTTATAAAAGAAGAATTCTACAGCGAAGAAGGACTAAAAGAATTTGTAAGATATCTTGAAGAAACTCGCGAACCACTTATCCCTAACGTTATTGCTATGGAAGGTGAAAAAAATGGAATTCCAGTAGAAGTAGCTATGACGTATAACACTTCATATGCAGAGAATTTGCATTCATACGTTAATAATATCAATACTCACGAAGGAGGAACACACCTTTCGGGTTTCAGAAGAGGACTTACAGGAACACTAAAAAAATATGCTGAGCAATCTGGCATGTTAGACAAATTAAAGTTTGACATTGCAGGAGATGACTTTAGAGAAGGGCTAACAGCTATAATATCTGTAAAAGTTGCAGAGCCACAATTTGAAGGACAAACAAAAACTAAATTGGGTAACCGAGAAGTTTCGGCTGCTGTAAGCCAAGCGGTTTCTCAGATGCTTTCAGATTACTTAGAAGAAAACCCTGCTGAAGCAAAAATAATAGTACAAAAAGTTATTCTTGCCGCACAAGCACGTCATGCTGCTAAGAAAGCACGCGAAATGGTACAGCGTAAAACAGTAATGAGTTTAGGAGGTTTACCCGGAAAATTAAGTGATTGCTCTGAGTCTGACCCTGAAGTTTGTGAACTGTTCTTAGTAGAGGGAGATTCTGCGGGAGGTACTGCCAAACAAGGACGTGACAGAGAGTTTCAAGCTATTTTGCCATTACGTGGTAAAATATTGAATGTAGAAAAGGCCATGCAACATCGTGTGTATGACAATGAAGAAATAAAAAATATTTTCACGGCGCTAGGTGTGACTATCGGAACAGAAGAAGACAGTAAAGCCTTGAATGTTTCAAAACTCCGCTATAAGAAAATTGTGATTATGTGTGATGCCGATGTCGATGGTAGTCACATTGCTACACTTATACTTACATTCTTCTTTAGATATATGCGTGAACTTGTAGAGCAAGGTAATATATATATAGCAGCACCACCTTTATATTTAGTTAAAAAAGGAAAGCAAAAAGAATATGCTTGGAATGATAAAGAGCGTGATGCATTAATGAAAAAATACGGTCAAGGCGCAACAATACAACGTTATAAAGGTCTTGGGGAAATGAATGCAGATCAACTTTGGGACACTACTATGAACCCAGAAAAGCGTATGATGCGCAAAGTAGTGATAGACAGTCTTACCGAAGCCGATAGAGTATTTTCTATGCTTATGGGAGACGAAGTTCCACCGCGTAGAGCATTTATAGAAGCAAATGCTATATACGCCAATATTGATGCATAAGTAGATGATAACAAAAAGTTCAAAACGATGTTTTGAGCTTTTTTTAGTTCTTTATTGATGATATAATAATGTTAGGGGTAATGCCAAGACTGACCTCAAAAAACAAAATAATCTTATAAAACAAAAAAAAACAATTTCTCAATCCTAAATTTTGAAAATAAATTATCTTTGTGAAAAATCAAACAAGAATGAATAAAAGACAGATTATAAATAAAGTCAAGGAATTAGAAGGACTAACAAAAGAAGAAAAAAATTATCTTGTAAATATTGTCAATTACAGTAAAGAATATGGTCTTGTTTGGGAAAATAAACCTGAAATTGTTGAAGAAGAACTAAAAACAAAATTACCAATACTAAAGGAAATAAAAGAAAAAGCAATAATAAACGATACTAAAGAAACTAATTATCCAAATCATATATTAATTGAAGGCGACAACTTACACGCATTAACTACTTTGTCTTTTACACACGAGAATAAAATTGACATTATTTATATTGACCCACCATACAACACAGGGAATAAAGATGATTTTATTTATAACGACCACTATATAGACAAAGAAGATACTTACAGACATAGTAAGTGGCTTTCTTTTATGAGTAAAAGACTTGAAATTGCAAAAAGACTTTTAAAAGAAGATGG
>JALSVQ010000124.1 GCA_027073495.1 Flavobacteriaceae bacterium
AATAAACTTGCATTAGCTGCTATATTTAAGCTAAAACTTAATTTTTTGGAAGCTTTTAGAAATTCAGCAGCAACTTTTCTAAATCGTTCGTTTTTTTCTTTACTATATTTATTATTCTCTTTGTCAAAAGGATTCTTAGTTGCTACAATTTTGTATTTTATTTTTCCTTTTAGCGGGCTCGGTTTTGTGTTAAAACTGAATAATAGTATTGCAGCAAATGCACTTAGGAGTAGTTTTTTCATTTTTATATTATTTTAATAATTATTAGTTAATATTAATTTGAGCGAAGACTCGTATGCCTTCGCCCAAATTAGTTTGTTATTCACAAAAATAAGTGTAGTACATATCAGTCCAAAAATACTCATTGTCGTGGTCTCCTCCCCCCATAAATGTTCCGAAATCCCAAGCGGCACAGGCACAACAATCTTGATTTTCTGCTGCTGCATTACTCATTTCACATTGCTTCACATTTGGTTTAGCACTCATTGCGGTTAAGCTTAGTGCAATAATTGCACCAAAAAAATATTTTTTCATAATATAAATATTTAATTTGCCTACTTTCAGAAAAATTTAAGGTCGCTGTTTCGGCGTTAATTCCGACCACAGACCAAACTCAAAGCAACCAAACGAAAGATAGTATTGTCGGTACCAAAACATTTTATATCTTTGCTCGCGTTAAACTTTTAGTTTAGCCTTGCTAAGAGCACATTTTTTGCTTGTCACGGCGCGATGTGCTCTTTTTATTTCACAGGTTTTTGTTCTCTCCAAAGATATATATTATTTTTTATAAAAAACAAATAAAATCGTTTTTTTTTTTTTTTTGCATCTTATAAAATATTAAAAATCAATTAGTTAAATGTATTAATTTAACATTTTGGTATGTAATTTTTAATTTTGCTATTGTGTAATGAGCAATAAAGATATAACTATTACAATGGTTTATGGCTCAAAAAATAAAAAATACAGCTCAAAAAAATCAAATAATGAGCTGAATTAACTATATTTGTGAGCTAAATAAGCTGTATGGAAATAGAAAACTTAATATTAGAATTTTTGGAATACCATCCCAATAGTGCTTCAGAAACAATACGTCAAGGCTTACAAGTAAAAAAAAGTATTGCTACTATAAAGCGCGTTTTATCCAAACTTTTACTAAAACAATTAATTTCAACTAGCGGAAAAGGAAAGGCTACAAGGTATAATTTATCAATATATTATAATCTTTTTCGTGAAATTATTATTCAAAATTATTATGAAAAAGAGATAGATGATAGAATTATAATTAAAAATTTTAATTTTTCACTATTGAGAGAAATTCTTCCAAAAACACAATTATTTACCGCAAATGAATTAATTAAATTAGCAGCATTTCAAAAGGTGTTTGAAAAAAATATTTCTGAATTAAGCCCATTTGAAAAACAAAAAGAATTAGAACGACTTGCTATTGATTTAAGCTGGAAATCTTCACAAATAGAAGGAAATACGTATTCGTTACTAGAAACAGAACGACTTCTAAAAGAACATGAAGTCGCAACTGGAAAATCAAAAGAAGAAGCAATAATGCTACTTAATCATAAAAAAGCTATAGATTTTATAATTGAAACCCCTGATTATTTATTTCCGCTATCAATATCCAAAATTGAAGATATTCATAGTATATTAATTAAAGAACTTGCTGTTGACAGAAATATAAGAAAAAGAAGGGTTGGTATTTCAGGTACCAATTATCGTCCTTTAGATAATGAATTTCAAATAAAAGAAGCCTTGTCTCTGACTACTGATTTGATTAATATGAAAGAAAATGTTTTTGAACAAGCACTGATTGCACTTATTCTTATTTCGTACATTCAGCCCTTTGTTGATGGAAATAAGCGAACAGCAAGAATTGTAAGTAATGCCTTATTGATTAACCACAACTACTGTCCAATATCATTTAGAACAGTTGATAGTGTTGATTATAAGAAAGCCTTGTTATTGTTTTATGAGCAAAATAATATTACAGCTTTTAAAAAAATATTTATTGAACAATATGAATTTGCAGTAAAAACCTATTTTTAAAAATAATAATAAATACAAGCTACTCAACCGCTTTCAACACGCGGTATTTAATAAAAGATAAACCAATATACAGTCCTATAATAAGCGGTATTGCTACAAATTTAAAAACAAACAATAATACAATACTTGTTACTATAAAGAAGTAGCGTATTTTATTGTTTTTAAAAGAGAAATCACTAAACTTGAGCCCAAATAAATGCATTGGCGCATTGAGCAAATAAGCACTTATTAGTGTAATGGCTATTAAGACATAGCGGTTGGTCAATAGCGTATTTGCCAAATCATTGTCACTATATAAAAGCATCAAAGGCAGCGAAAAAATAAACAAAGTATTGGCAGGTGTTGGCAAGCCAATAAATGAACTCGTTTGGTTTTCATCAATATTAAAATTTGCCAAGCGATAGACTGAAGCCATTATGACAATAAAGCCGAAAAAAGGTAATAAATCAGTGCTTTCAAAGTTTGTTACGCTGTAATGAGCATCCCAAGAGCCTAATGATTTTCGAAATAATTGAAATAGTATCAAACCAGGAACAACACCACTAGTTACCATATCTGCCAAAGAATCAAGTTGCATACCAAGTTCGCTCTTTACGTCTAAAATACGTGCTAAAAAACCATCCAAAAAATCAAATGTAATACCCAGAGCAAAGAAAATAGCTGCAATATCAAAACGCCCCGAAAGGATAAAAACAATAGCTACTGCTCCGCATCCTGCATTTAGTAGTGTAATAAAATTTGGAATGTGTTTTTTGATGGTCATAAAAATATATTTTTTAATGTCCGGCTAAATTAAATAAATTTACTGTAAAGTCAATTTATTGTTCCACTTAAACGTTTTTTTTTATTAGACCTTGCTTTTCTAACTATAATATTATACCAATTTTAGATCAAAATATGTTATAAATAAATTAGCAGAAGTCTTTTGTCTTACAGCGAAGCGGTCTTTAGTCTTTTATCAGGCACTAATGATTAGCTAGCAAAAAAAATTTTGCAGTCATGAGTATTCTTAGTAAATTGCTAGTCTTAAAACGGAGCAGGATGAAAGCATATATTAATGATAAACCATATGACATTAAACAAGGTGAAACCATACTTGAGTTTGTACGTCGCCATGAAACGCAGCCTATACCAACAATGTGTCAAGATGATCGTTTAGAGAATTTTGGTTCTTGTCGTGTGTGTTCTGTTGAAATAGCTCGTGAACAAGGTGGTGCGAGCAAAGTGGTTGCTTCTTGTCATACGCCAATAAGTGATGGACTTTATGTTTATCCGCAAACCGAAAGTATAAAAAAATTACGTAAAAATATAGTTGAACTGGTTTTAACAGATTATCCTGCGAATAAAATTTTTCCTGAAAAAGGCAAAAAAGCAACGCCATTTCAAGAAACTATTGCAACTATTGGCATTCCAAATGTGCGTTATCCTAAAGGAGAAAATCATTTTGAACTTCAAAAAGACAGTTCACATCCGTATATCAAATCGGATTTGGCAGAATGTATTAATTGCTATCGCTGTATTCGTGCATGTGAGGAAATACAAGGCGAAATGGTACTTGGTATGTCAGGGCGCGGTTTTGCTTCGCAAATTATCAAAGGTTTTGATACCAATTTTAATCTTTCTGCTTGTGTGTCTTGTGGTGCTTGTGTGCAAACATGTCCTACCGAAGCGCTTACAGATAAGTTTGAAACAAAAACATTAATTCCAGAAAAAACAGTGCGTACTACTTGTACGTATTGTGGTGTTGGTTGCCAGCTTGAAGTTGCAGTTATCGACGGAAAAATAAGAGGTATTCAGGCACCTGAAGATGCTGCTGTCAATTTGGGACATACATGCCTTAAAGGACGTTTTGCATTCCAGTTTTACAATCACCCCGACCGCTTAAAAGAGCCTTTAATAAAGAAAAATGGTCAATTTGAATCCGTTTCTTGGGATGAAGCCTATGATTTTATTACCAAAAAACTAAAAGAAACCAAAGCCAATTATGGCGTTGATGCCATAGGGGCTATTTCTTCTTCTCGTGCTACCAATGAGGAGAACTATTTGATGCAAAAGTTTATGCGCGCTGTAGTCAAAACTAATAATATAGATGGTTGTGCTCGTGTATGTCACGCGCCTACAGCTTTTGGTATGCAGCAAGCTTTTGGTACAGGGGCTGCTACCAATTCTATTCAAGATTTAGAAGAAACCGAAGCGATCTTTCTTTTTGGAGCAAATCCTACTGAGGCGCATCCTGTAACTGGTGCTAAAATAAAACAGCTTTTTATGCAGGGAATAACCAGTATTGTGGTTGATCCTGTAAAGACAACACTAGCTAAATTAGCCCAATATCACTTGCAGTTACGACCAGGAACTAATGTGGCATTGCTCAATATGATGGCACATTATATTATTAAAGAAAATGCGATTAATACAGAATTTATAAAAAATAACACCGAATTTTATAATGACTTTAAGTCCCATGTTATTGACCTTGATATGGATGAATTGGAACAGCTAACAGGTGTTTCCAAAGATCTCGTGCGAGAAGCTGCTTTAGCATATGCCAAGGCTGATAAAGCAATGGAATTTCACGGTTTGGGTGTTACTGAACATTTTCAAGGTAGTAAAACGGTCATGTTGCTTTCTAATTTAGCTTTAATGACAGGGAATGTTGGTAGAAAAGGCGTTGGTCTCAATCCACTTCGTGGGCAAAACAATGTACAAGGTGCTGCAGATATGGGTGTTCAGCCCCATCAAGGTGCAGGTTATATGGATGTAAATAATCCTGAGATACAAGCATATTATGCTAAAAAATACAATGTAACGGAAGATTTCCCAACAAAAGAAGGGTTAAAGATACCAGAAATGATAGAAGCTGCACAAGCAGGTCAATTCAAATTTCTATGGATAATGGGAGAAGATACTCTAATGACCGATCCAAACACCAATCATATCCGAAAAGGACTTGAGGCTTTAGATATATTGGTTGTTCAAGAGCTCTTTATGTCTGCCACTGCCGAAATGGCTGATGTGGTATTGCCAGCCGCTTCTTATTTTGAAAAAGACGGTACATTTACCAATGGTGAGCGTAGAGTACAGCGTGTGAATAAGGTTATTGAACCAATTGGTAATGCCAAATCTGATGGACAAATGCTCATAGATATGATGTGCAAAATGGGTTACGAGCAAGCTACAGGAACGGTTTATGATGCTGGGAAAATACTGCTCGAAATAGCTGATGTTATCCCGTTTATGAAAGGCATTACACGCGAACGATTAGGAGAAAATGGTTTGCAATGGCCAGTAGATGAAGATGGTACTGATACACAACTCATTCATAAAGATGGAGTTTTTAAAAGAGGAAAGGGAAAATTTCATCAGTTTGATTTTGAAGAAAGTCCTGAGTTAGTAGCGCACCGTAAGAAATATCCTTTTATACTGACAACGGCTAGAATGTTGGAGCATTATAATTCGGGGACGATGACCAGAAGAACTGCCAATCAAGACATACTTGCCAATGATTATCTTGAAATAAACCCACTTGATGCAGGCAATAAAGGTGTCGCTGCAGGTGATACCGTTCGTATTTTTTCCGATAGAGGTTCTGTAAATATTCCTGTAAAATTAAATTATACGGTAAAGCCAGGCGTGGTACGTACAACCTTTCATCAACCAGAAATTTTCATCAATATGATTACAGGTAATGTAGCCGATAAAGAAACGCTTACTCCTGAATACAAAGTAGTTGCAGTAGATTTTGAATTGGTGTAATAATAACATATTTGTTATAAACAAAAAACCGCCCAAAAAGGACGGTTTAAATTTAATAACCAAATAATCAATTTTACGATTTTATCGCTTTGTTTGATGAGGCAAATATACGATGAATCATTTATAAAAACAACGCTAAAAGTTTAATAAACAACGCTTGCTATTTTATGTAACTATTGTTACTCATTATAAAAACAAAAAATTATGAAAAACAGTAAACAAACACTTACCTTCTTACTACTATTTATTAGTTTCAATGTATTTTCGCAAGAATCATTCTTCTTCGAACACAAGAATCATGGCGAAAAACTAAAGCGTGGTCTTAAAAGGAATAAAGCATTGCTTTGGTCAGATAAGAAAGTGTATAAAGTAGGCGAAAAAATAACAATTACCATTGAGTGGAATAATGGAGATATCATTAAAAATGATTTTTTTAAAAAAGTAGCACACTTGAAGTTAATTGCGATCGATACTAGTGAAACATATATTGGTGGTAAAAAATTAAATAGTATTACATATATATTTGTTGCTCAAAAGGCTGGAAAAATAAAGATTCCGTCTTATTATTTTAATGTTGATTTGGAACGCTATAAATCAAATCAATTAAAAATTAGAATAAAAGAATAAAAGTGTACTTTTGCACTATGGAAACCACGAGACAAAAAAAAATAGGAAAACTCCTGCAAGCAGACCTTGTAGATGTATTGCAAGGTGCTATTCGCCGTAATGGAATACGCAATTTAATAATATCAGTTAGCAAAGTACGTGTTACTACTGACTTGGCTATAGCTCGCGTATATCTTAGTATTTTTCCTAATGATAAACGTGAAGAAACGTTAAAAGGTATTGTAGCTAATAAAGCTATAATAAAGCACGAACTTTCACAGCGCACCAAACATCAATTGCGAAAAATGCCAGAACTTCATTTTTATATTGATGATAGCCTCGATTATATTGAAGCTATTGATCAAGCATTAAAAGGTGAAGAAAACCCTATTGAAAATCCAGATTTACTTATTAAACGTAAGAAAAAATAAATTTTGAACGTATCGTTTTACATCGCAAAGCGATATCTGTTTTCAAAGAGTAGCAATAATGCTATTAATATCATATCGCGCATTGCTACTTTTGGTGTAGTGATGATTGCGATGGCGCTTTTTGTAGTTCTTGCCACATTTGATGGGCTAAAATCATTTAATCTGTCTTTTATACAACATTTTGATCCTGATATTAAAATCAGTGCAAAACAAGGAAAATCTTTTCTATTTACAGCTAGTATTGCTTCTGTTTTGACTGAAAATGCTGATATTGTCCAATACAGCAAAACACTAGAAGAACGTGCTTACTTTAGCTATAAAAAGAAAAAAAAATTAGCATATATCAAAGGAGTAGATAGTTTATTTACGCAAACCATTGCTATAGATTCTGCTGTTTATATAGGTTCTTGGTTGGAGCCAAACAACACTAACACCGTTGTAGGAGCCATTACTGCTAACGCTTTAGGAATTGGCATTAATGATTATCGTGCTTCACTCGATATTTACATTCCTAAAGCAGGGAAAGGGCAGATTACCAATCCTACTAATGCTTTTCGAAAGGTAATTACCGCGCCTGTTGGCGTGTATAACATCAATCCAGAGATTGATAGTAAATATATATTTGCTAATCTGCCTGTTGTACAACGATTATTAGCTTACAAAAACAATCAAATAAATGCTATTGAAGTTAGGTTAAAAACCAATAGTAATCCTATAAAAGTAAAAAAAACACTTGAAAAGGCATTAGGAAAATCTTACAAAGTAGAAACACGTGTTGAACTAAACAAAGCTTTGTATAAGATGCTCAATAGTGAGAACTTGTTTATTTATGGTATATCTGTTTTGGTTCTCATCATTGCTTTATTCAATATTATTGGTTCTATAATGATGCTTATTTTGGATAAAAAAGATAATTTGAAAACACTCAATCAATTGGGATTACCAATAAAACAACTTCGTAAAGTATTCTTGCTTCAAGGTGTGTTATTAACTGTTTTAGGAGGCGTTTTAGGTATTGTGCTTGGTATTGTAATTATATTTTTGCAACAACAGTTTGAGCTGGTTATGATAACTTCTTACCTAGCTTACCCTGTAGAGTTTCATTGGAAAAATATATTTATTGTATTTTTTACATTAACAATATTGGGCTACATCGCTTCTTGGATAGCTAGCAGGAGTTTGAGTGATGAATTTTAGTAATTATAATGACTATTTCTTCTTTCTATCTTTGAGTTTTAAACCTACAAAGTCTTTGAGATAAAAAGGTTCAAAATATGCCGTGTCTTCAATATTTTTTTCTAAATATTTAGTATATGATAGTGTGTGCATGGCACATGCGCTCGGAAAAAAATCATTTACAAAAAAGGCATTTGTGTGTGTAATCACAGGCTTGCATTTTTCAGCACCATCACCAAGAAATAAGACTTTACCTTTTGATAAGTATTTAGAAAAAGAATCTTCACCTATTATTGTAGCTGTTATTTCGCTGATAGCTTGCTTGTTTTTGTCAAATACTTGTGTAAAAACTTCCATTCTTCTAGCATCTAGCATCGGAATAATGTAATTGTAATCACCGGTTGCTTGTAATGCGAGTGTATGCAGTGTAGCAACGCTTATCAAAGGTATGTTTTGTGCAAATGCTAAGCCTTTGGCAGTAGAAACACCAATACGTAAACCTGTGTATGACCCTGGCCCTTTACTTACTGCAATAGCATTTAAACTATCAAAGCTAAGTGCTAATTCTTCCATAATTTCAGCTATAAAAACATGAAGTTGTTCAGCATGCGAATATGAACCTGTATTCACTTCACGCCAAGCAATTAGTTTGCCATCTTTTGCTAAACTAACCGAGCAGTTCTTAGTTGCCGTTTCTATATTGAGTATATACGTCATTGCGGCAAAGATACTATTATTCTACTTTATCTTTTTTGTCCTTTTCGTCTTTTTTTACACTGATAGCATCTCCAGCTTTTAGTTTTTTGCTAACCACATTATAAGGCCCAATGATGATTTTACTATTTTCATCAATGCCATTTAAAATTTCGATATACGTATCATCTTGAATACCTGTAGTTATCTTTTTAAGCTGTGCTTTTTTACCGTTAGATACGAAGACGCATTCAAAGTATTCATCATTCTTTTTCTTTGTGGCAGCTTTGCTTTTTTCTTTACTATGTTTTTTCTTTTTCGAATAACTATGCTTTTTTGCTACCGTATCATTTTTCATAACCACAGCACTTATTGGCACAGCCAAAACATTGTCTTTTCTATTGGTTATAATATCTACAGAAGCAGTCATTCCTGGTCTAAATGGTGAATATGAAGCTGGTTTTCCTTCTAATAAATCTTTATAGGAAGCTTCCAAAATACGGACTTTTACTTCAAAATTGGTCACTTGATCAGTGCCTCCTTGAGATTTTGATGAATTGGCAATTTCTGTAACCACACCTTTGAATTTCTTTTTAGGATAAGCATCTACCTCTACTATTGTGGTGTCGCGTAAATTTACTTTGATAATATCATTTTCATTCACATCTACTACAACTTCCATATTGTTGAGGTTGGCTACACGTACAATCTCAGTTCCAGACATTTGTTTGGTTCCTACTACACGCTCTCCAAGCTCTACATTGAGCTTAGATATGGTTCCAGACATTGGTGCATAAATACTTGTTCTGTTGAGGTTGTCTCGGGCTTCTTTAACCGAAGCAGCCGTGCTTTGTACAGAAAACTGTGATGCTGACGTACTAGCTACTGCAACTTTGTACGTAGCTGCTGTTTTGTCCCATTCGGCTTGTGAGATGATTCCTTTGTCAAAGAGTGTTTTTGTACGATTGTAGTTGGCTTTGGCCTCTTCCAATCGTGCTTGTGACTGATTGTAGTTGGCTTTTGTACTTTGTAGTCCTGCTACAGCTCGGTTTAAGGTAGATTTGTAAATATCTGGATTGACCATAACGAGTAAATCTCCTTTTTTTACTTCTTGTCCTTCTTTTATGGGTAGTTTTATGATTTCTCCAGAAACTTCAGAAGATAGTTTTACTTCTACTTCAGGTTGTATCTTTCCAGTGGCAGTTACTTTTTCTAATATAGATACTCGTTTAGGACTAGCTACGGTTACTTTTTTGCCAAAATCTTTTTTGCCAAACCAGCCTTGTTTTTTACCATAAACTAAACCAGCTAATAAAACTAAAATTCCAAATACTATTATTAATGTCTTTTTTTTCATAATTCTTTTAGTTTAATGTAAGGGGTAACCCATAATAGTATTCTAATACTTTTTGTTTGAATAAATAGGTGTATTTTGCTTGCAAAAGACTTACTTCTGCAGTAGCTAATCGTGTTTTTACTTGGTTGTAATCAAAAGCGTTTAGTAAACCTAAATTAAAACGCTCTCTTGCAAAATCTGATGCTTTTTGTTGCGCTGCATATGCTTTATTTGCTGCTTCATATGCTTTTGCAGCACCTTTATAATCGGTAAAAGCTGTTTTAATAGTGCGTTCTAGATTTAAGGCTTCTTGTTTTTTAGAGAGTGTAGCGTTTTCCAGTTTTATTTTACTTGATTTTATATTGTTTTCTGTACTAAAACCATTAAAAATAGGAATGCGTAATGAAAGACCAAAACTCGAACCTTTATTATTTTTGTACTGATCGAAAAGTCCTTCGGCGGAACCAAGAACGGGTTTGTAATTAGGTGTTATCACAGCGTCTCCAGAAGTAGCAACTGTTCCAATAGTACGTGTAGGGTTTGAAGTATCAAGATTATAACCTATCACACGATTACGATCTGTATAACGTGAGTTCCAATTGTAAAAACCCGATACTGTTGGATAACGGTTTCCGTTGGCTATTTTGATATCTAATTTTGCTGTCTCAATAGCATTATCTGCTAGTTGCAGACTTGGACGTGATGTTTGTGCTTTTTTATAAATGTCTTTCCAAGTTTCCTTAGCGATAACACTTGGTTTTATTTCATAATCAATTGGTGCAATATCAAAATTATCCAGATCTTCCAATTGGAGAAGTTGTCCTAAGTTCAATAAAGCCAAAGTTACTGCATTTTCTGCATTGATAACGCGTTGTTCATTGCTACTAATGGTAGCTTCTATATCGAGTAAATCGCCTCGTGGGCGTACGCCAGCAGCTACTAAATCTTGCGTGCGTTTTAATTCTTCTTGACTGATTGTTACTTGTGCTTGCGCTGCTTTGAGATTTTCTTTGTTAAACAAAACTTGAAGATATGAAGTGGCTATATTCAACGAAATATCTTCTACCATTTTTTCATAACGATATTTGCTTGCTACTAAAGCTAAATTTGCTTTTCGGAGTTGATTCATTTTCTTAAAACCATCAAAGAGTGTAACGCCAGCATTGATTCCTAATGAATTATTACCATTTGTGGATTGTTCAAGAAGTCCTGTTGTTACATTTTGAGAAAGTCCACGACTCCAAGAGTAATTGGTATTAGCGTTTAAATTTGGTAGCATTGCTCCAAAACTACTTTTTTTATTTAATGCAGCTTGCTTACCATCTAATTCCGCTTTTTGTATACTGATATTATGCTTTGTGGCATACGAAACACAAGCTTCTAGTGTCCAAGGCTTATCTTGTGCATTAACACTGCTAAATGTTGTCAAAAAAAGAAGCAATAAAGCTATTTTTTGGTATTTTCTCATAATTTTTAGTTTAACGAGGTAAAGATACTAAAAGAAATATAGTATTTATCTTATAGTTTTGTTAAAAACAACTTTAATAAACAATAGCATCTTTTACTGTTTTTTCTACTTGATCTATTAATGCTTCAAAGTCATTGCCTTTTGCAGCGATGGCTTTATGAAAAATAAATTCAATTTTCACTCCAACACCCAAAGGAAAACTTTTTCCATTTGGTGTCATTTTAAACGAATTATTAACAGTAACAGGCACAAGATACGCATCAGGAGCATATTTGTATAAAACACGGAGTCCATTGCGTTTGAATGGTTTTGGTTTTCCTGTTTTACTTCGTGTGCCTTCGGCAAATATCACAGCACTATAATTGTGCTTTTGAATGTATTGCCCGAGTTTTTTTAATTCGATTATAGCTTGCTTTCCATCTTTTCTGTCGATAAGAGCAGAACCACCGTGCGTAAGATTGTACGAAACACTCGGAATGCCTTTGCCCAATTCTTTCTTAGAAACAAATTTTGGATGATGCGTTTTAACATACAATGCCAATGCATTAATATCATAAAGACTTTGGTGATTTGCTACAAAAATTAATGGTTTGTCTTTTGGCAGCTCGCTTTCAAATGTTGCCTTGTAGCGTGTGCCTAATATATGTGTGGTTTTGATTAAACCCCAATACATAAAATCGACTGCTTTTTTATGTCCATGATAACCAAATATATTATTTCCAAGCCATTGTATAGCATGAAAAAACAACAAACCCATTCCAAAAAAGAGGTAATAAATAATAGCTAGTGGATATGCGATTATTTTTTTTAGTACTTGCATTATATCTTGTTTTTGTCGTTTAAATAATTGGTGCAAATTGTTTTTATTTCGGTTTCAAAATCACTGAATTTAAAGCCAAATTGTTTTATTTTACTACTATCATAGCAGTATTTATTATGCGAAACTTTTGCACTGTGTTTGCTTATCACAGTAGGTTTTTTAGTCAGAAAGCTTTTTACAGCATCCAAACGCCAAATGATAGCCGTAAGCCAAGGTTTAGCATGGAAACGAGGCGCTTTAGTGTGTAGATTTTTAGCAAACAAATGCATCATTTCTTGAAAAGATTGATTTTTATTTACTAGAATATACCGTTCGTTAGTAACAGCACTATCCATTAATAATAACATTGCACGAGCCACATCATTAGCCGTGACAAAACCAGTAACACCTTTGGTGTAAAATTTAAAACCACGATAAACTTTGTCTATTAAAGCATTTGGTCCTTGCTGCCAAAA
The DNA here is from genome assembly GCA_027073495.1 of Flavobacteriaceae bacterium. Lineage (GTDB taxonomy): Bacteria > Bacteroidota > Bacteroidia > Flavobacteriales > Flavobacteriaceae > JALSVQ01. The sequence continues at coordinate 12,797 of JALSVQ010000124.1, forward strand.
ACCCGAGCCAAAAATAACACCAGGATTGACTATCGCAATGTTTAGTCCTTCTTGACCTGCACGCCAAACTTCCATTTCAGCACCATATTTACTAATGGCATAACCGTAATTATTTTTTTCATTATTCCACTCGTTATTTTCAGTGATTTGATCACTTCCAGCTTTTTTTTCTATGGTTGCAATAGAGCTGATGTGGACGAACTTCTTAATGTTTTTACTCAAGGCTATATTTACCATATTGGCAGTACCTTCTATATTTACTTTGCGCATTAAATGGTAATCACTACTATCAAATGAAACCACAGCAGCACAATGATATACATGAGTTACGCCTTCAAAAGCATTATCTAATTCAGGAACAGTAGTGATATCAGCTACTCTCCAAATTATTTTAGTATATAATGCTTGAGCAGTTTGTGCATCTGTAAAATAGTTAAACACGCGCAATACGTTATCACGATTGCTCGTGCTACGATAAATAGCAACAATACGTTCTTTTTTTAATGCTAACTGATATAATACATGCGAGCCTACTAAACCCGTTCCTCCTGTTACTAAATCCATAGTGCGAAAATACATTTTTTTAGACACAATAATGTCTTTTCTTTCGTTTGGAAAAAAACATGTATCTTTGATTGAATCAAATCATACTGCTATGGCAAAGTTTGGAACATTAATTCAAAGCGAAAAACCCGTTCTTATTGAATTTTATTTGAATAATGAATTGACAGAAAATAATGGAAAAATGCTTAAAAGTGTAGCAGCCGCATTAGGAGATAAAGCTATGGTCATTCGTATCAATACAGAACAAAATGATGAATTAACCAAGGCATTACGTATTAAAACCAACCCAACTTATATTATTTATAAAGCCGAACAAATGGTATGGCGTCAGCCAGAAAACCACGATGCAAATACACTTATTGATGCTGTTTTGAAATTTGTTTAATAGATAAACTGTTATTTCAATAATTATTGTAAAGTCCTAAAATTTAAGAATTGAAAGTTATTAAAGAATAAATAAAATGCTTACTTTTATTCAGACATAGCCTAACAATAGTAAGTATTTTCGTGAATAAAAATGTATCTTTGCCGCTGAATTAAGAATAATTATGAATAGTATAGTAGCCATAGTAGGAAGACCAAACGTAGGGAAATCTACTTTGTTTAATAGATTAGTACAACGTCGCGAAGCGATAGTTGATGCTGTTAGTGGTGTTACCCGAGATAGACATTACGGCAAATCAGATTGGAATGGAAAGGAATTTTCTGTGATTGATACTGGTGGATACGTAAAAGGTTCGGACGATGTATTTGAAGGCGAAATACGCAAACAAGTAGAACTTGCATTAGACGAAGCAGATATTATTGTTTTTGTGGTAGATGTAGAATCTGGTGTAACGAGTTTAGATAGAGATGTAGCAACGATACTTCGTAAAGTCAAAAAACCTATTTTCTTAGTAGTTAATAAAGTTGATAATGCCATGCGTGATGCCGATGCTGTTGAATTTTATGAATTGGGATTAGGCGAATATTTCACGATATCTTCTATTAATGGTAGTGGCACAGGAGATTTGTTAGATGAATTGGTCAAAGAAATACCAAAAACCATTGAAGAAACCGAAGCAGAAGAGCTTGAAGCAGAAGCTTTGCCAAAATTTGCCGTAGTTGGGCGTCCTAATGCAGGAAAATCCTCTTTTATTAATGCGTTAATTGGGGAAGAGCGTAATATTGTTACAGATGTAGCAGGAACAACACGAGACTCTATAGATACGAAATACAATCGTTATGGATTTGACTTTACTTTGGTTGATACCGCTGGAATACGTAAAAAATCGAAAGTAAAAGAAGATTTAGAGTTCTATTCTGTTATGCGTTCCATTCGAGCTATTGAACATGCTGATGTGATTGTGCTTGTAGTTGATGCTACACGTGGTTTTGAAGGACAAGATCAAAATATATTTTGGTTGGCACAAAAAAACAGAAAAGGTGTTGTAATACTTGTCAATAAATGGGATTTAGTCGAAAAAGACACCCATACCACCAAACAATTTACACAACAAATAGAGCGTGAAATAGCACCATTTACAGATGTGCCTATTGTTTTTATTTCAGCATTAACTAAACAGCGTATTTTTAAAGCAATAGAAACTGCAGTAGAAGTTTATAAAAACAGAGCCAATAGAATACCGACAAGTAAGTTTAATGAAACCATGTTGCCAATTATAGGTCATTATCCACCGCCAGCATATAAAGGGAAATATGTAAAAATAAAATACTGTATGCAGTTGCCAACACCAACACCACAGTTTGTGTTTTTTGCCAATTTACCACAATATATACGTGATCCATATAAACGTTTTGTAGAGAATAAATTACGTGAAATCTATGATTTCAGCGGTGTACCGATTACACTTTACTTTAGAAAAAAATAAAATATTATGTTAGGTTTAAAATCAACTACAAGCCCAAAATGGGCTAAGCTGGCTAATGAAAATTTAGAACAATTTTTAACCGATCACGCTTTTGCAGAACAGAAAGCGGCATCTGGCGCTTTTTCATTGATATTGACCTATTCTGAAGAGTCTGAAATGGTGCGTGAATTGAGTGATTATGCCATTGAAGAAATGGGGCATTTTAAACTTGTTCATGAACTGATGCTTGAACGCGGCATGACATTAGGTCAAGACACACCAAGTGCTTACGCTAAGCATTTGCGAAAGTTTTTTCCAAAAACCAAAGATCGTAATGACAGTTTGATTAATCGTTTGCTTATGGCAGCAATGATAGAAGCACGTAGTTGCGAACGTTTTGATGCGTTTATCAAAGCGTCCAAAGATGAAGCGTTAGTGACTTTTTATAAAGATTTAATACGTTCCGAAGCAGGGCATTACACTTTATATCTAAAATGGGCAAGACACTACAGTTCAAAAGAAACAGTTGATACCAAATGGGAAGCTTTTGCTACTTATGAAGCTACTTATATCGAAAGCATGGAGCAAAGTGCTTTGGTGCACGGTTAAGGATTCTAGTAATAATAAACTCCTGACCTGTGTCTTATAAACGGAAAATATTCCAGTTTCCAGATAAAAATCGGGAGAAATGTTAAGGAATATTTAATCAACAATTATTTGTTTTTTCCATCCAGAGATAGCTCTCATTTTACCTTTTGTTAGCTTGTTTGACGTAGTTTTCTAAAGCCATAGTCATTGAAGGTGATTCTGGTGTTGGAGCTAGAATATCAACACGTAGTCCAGCAGCTTCAGTAGCTTTTGCTGTAGTTTTTCCAAAAATAGCTATGCGTGTCTTGCCTTGTTCAAAGCTAGGGAAGTTTTTCAATAAAGAGTCAATACCTGAAGGACTGAAAAACACCAAAATATCATATTTCACATCACTTAAATCAGAGAGATCACTTACTACTGTTCTATATAATGTGGCATTTTGCCATTTTACTTTAAGTTCATCCAAAATGGCAGGAATTGATGCTTGCAATTTGTCTGAAGAAGGTAATAAAAAATTTTCGGTGTTATGTTTTTGAATTTGTTTACTTAAATCTTGAAAAGTACGTTCCCCAATATAGATTTTACGCTTGCGGTATACAATATATTTTTGAAGGTAATTAGCAATAGCTTCAGACTGACAGAAATATTTCATGTCGCCAGGTACTTTATATCGCATTTCCTCTGCAATTCTAAAAAAATGATCAATAGCATTTCTACTCGTAAGTATTATTGCCGTATATGCAGAAAAATCAATTTTTTGGTCACGAATTTCTTTTGCTTTACAGCCTTCTACATGAATAAATGTTCTAAAATCAATATTTAATTTTAGTTTTTTTTCCAAGTCAAAATAAGGTGAATTTTCGTTTGTAGGTGCAGGTTGTGAGACCAGGATAGTTTTAACTTTCATAATCTGTTTTTTTGTTTTTTTGCAAGATCAGTATCATAGTAAATAAAAGGTACTGATTTTGAGGGTGCAAAGATACAAAATAAATTGGAATAAATACAGCTAATTATTATTTAGATTTTTTGTTTAAAATTAATACTTATTAAGCAAAGAAAATGTAGGAAACAACAATTGCGGCGATAACTCCAGCTAAGTCGGCTAGAAGACCTACTGCAGCTGCATAGCGCGTATTTTTTATATTTACGGCACCAAAATAAACAGCAAGCACATAGAAAGTTGTTTCAGTAGAGCCTTGTAGTACGGAAGTCAGTTTTCCTACAAAAGAATCAACGCCAAAGGTTGTCCAACTATCAACCATAAGTGCACGAGCTCCAGAACCTGACAATGGTTTCATTATTGCCGTAGGAATAGCATCTACAAAGGTGGTATCTACACCAGTAAGTGCAAATAACCATTTGAGTGCGTCTATAAGATAATCCATAGCGCCACTTGCTGTAAATACACCAATTGCAGCTAGCATAGCCACTAGATATGGAATAATTTTTATAGCTATTTGAAAACCGTCTTTAGCACCTTCTATAAAGGTGTCATAAATGTTTATTTTTTTATATAATCCCATTAAGATAAATAAAATGATGACCCCAAATAATAAAATATTGGCAAAAAGCTGAGAAAAAAGTTGCAAATTGTCTGGTGATAATGACTTTAAAAAATGAATTAAAGAATACAGTAAGCCAATACCTATTATTCCCATTGCAGCAATATATTTGAGGTTAAGTTTTTGGATAATAGCAGTTATTATTACCCCAAATAATGTAGATACAAATGTAGCAATTAAGATAGGAATAAATATACCTAAAGGGTTAGCTGATCCAGCAGAAACGCGAAGTGCAATGATACTTACAGGTATTAACGTTAAGCCTGAAGTGTTCATTACCAAAAACATAATTTGTGCATTGGAAGCAGTATCTTTTTTAGGATTCAGTTCTTGAAGCTGATCCATTGCTTTTAGACCAAGAGGTGTAGCAGCATTATCTAGACCAATCATATTGGCAGAAAAATTCATCATCATGGAACCAAAGGCAGGATGTCCTTTAGGAATTTCAGGAAAAAGAATGCGCATTACAGGGCTTAGAAGCTTAGAAAGTTTGTCAATAACACCTCCTTTTTCACCAATTTTCATAATTCCCATCCAGAGGGCAAGAATACCTGTTAGGCCTATAGAAAGTTCAAAACCTAATTTGGAACGATCAAAAAGGGCTTTCATCATTAATGCAAAGACCGCTGTGTCTTGAAAAATGATAAGCTTAATGAGTCCAACAAAGAAAGCGATGATAAAAAAACCTACCCAAATATAATTAAGTGCCATATTGATTTATAATTTGAAGCACAAGGTACTGCTTTTTCAATTAATCAGCAATAGAAGTTTCTTTTTTCATTTTGTTGTAAATGGGTAGTAGTAGAAATGCAGCAACACCAAAAGAAATAACGAGTGTTGTTTGTGCTGTCCACATCATCCAGCCAAAAGCAAGTCCCGATACTTTGGCAACACCGTAAACACCTAATATTTGTTGAACGCCAAGTGGATATGCGCCAATACCTCCATTGGTAAGCATCATGCTAAGTGAACCTACAACAAAAGCAGACATAATAGCGCTAATAGAAAGGTTACTTGTCTCTGGAAAGGCAAATCCGACTACATAAAACATCAAAATGTACATTGCCCATATAAAAATAGTATGAAAGAAATATGCCCACTTTTTAGGCGTATGCACAATGCTCTTTAATCCTTCTCCGATACCGCTAAAAAATTTACGAATTTTAGCCGAAAATGCACTTTTTGACTTTTTAATAAAACGAACTATACTTGTGATTATAAATGCGACTATTAATATAGTGATGATGATTTTTGTTGGGTTAAAATGATCACCAATTAATGAAACTAAATATTCAAATTGAAAAACAAAGACTAAACCAATAATAATGAGAAGCATAATAACATCGGCTACACGCTCTACTACAATGCTTCCAAAGGTTTTATCAAAAGGTATTTTTTCATATTTAGACATGGCAGCTGCACGTGCCAATTCGCCCGAGCGTGGAATACCTAAATTCATAAAATATGCCAATCCTACTGTAAGCAAGCAATTGATATAACTTACTTTGTAGCCCATAGGTTCGAGTAGAAAACGCCAACGGTAAGCACGTGAAAGATGACTTAGTGAAGCAAAAAATAACGAAAGCGCTATCCATTTGTATTCAGCCATTTGAAAAGAGGCTTTAATAGCTTCAATATCTTCTGGGCTAAGTTTTTTGAGTGATGCCCAAATAAGATATACACCTAATAAAATGGGTAAAACAATACCGAGGGTTTTTTTAATATTTTTATTCAAAATGTTATTTGATTAAATTGGTTTTTGTGTCAGGGAATACTAAACTGGCTTGGTAGTTTTTTGCTTCTTCAAATTCCATATAAGCATAAGCTATGATAATTAACACATCGCCTTTGGCCACTTTACGTGCTGCAGCGCCGTTGAGTATTATTTCACCTTTGTTTCGTTCGCCTTCAATGACGTATGTTTCAAGGCGTTCACCGTTGTTTACATTGACTATTTGCACGCGTTCACCAGTTATGATGTTTGCGGCTTCCATGAGGTTTTTGTCTATGGTAATGCTGCCAATGTAGTCGAGTTCGGCACCTGTTACACTTACGCGGTGTATTTTTGATTTTAGGACTTGTATATGCATAATGTTATAATTCTATATTATCTATTAACCGTATTTCTTCAGCAAATACGGCTATAAAAGCTCTGTATTTTGCGTTTTTTTGTTTTCGTACTACTGTTTTTAAGTTCGCTTCATTTGCAATTGTAAAATATTCCAAATCTAATAAAGGATTGCTCTCAAATTGCTGATAAACCCATGTAGTAACTTTAGTAGCACTTTTCGTGCCAAATTGTTTTTTTGCTTCTTGTAATGTTTTATATATAAAAGGAGCAACTTCACGATGCACTTTTGTTAAACGTTGGTTTCTAGAGCTCATAGCAAGTCCATCATTTTCACGAAAAATGCTACAAGGTATTATTTTGATATTGAGTTGTTCTTTTTCAACAAGTTTTTTGATAATTTGGAGTTGCTGAAAATCTTTTTCGCCAAAATAAGCTTTTTGTGGTTTGACAATATCAAAGAGTTTTTTGACTATAGTGCCAACGCCATCAAAATGACCAGCTCTAAATTTACCTTCCATTTGATGTTCTAAACCATCAAAATTATAAGGCTTGGATGTGATATTTGTATTGTAAATTTCTTGTGTACTTGGAGCAAAAACTACAATCTTATTAGAGCCTAGCGTTTCAATAAGCGCTACATCTTGAGTGAGGTCTCTTGGGTATTTTTCTAAATCTGCACTATTGTCAAATTGTGTTGGGTTGACGTAAATACTCACAACGACGGTGTCATTTTGTGCTATGGCATTTTTTATAAGGGACAAATGTCCTTGGTGTAGTGAACCCATTGTAGGAACAAATCCAACGGATGTACTAGCATTTAAAAATGCTTGAAGTGCTGTTATGTTGTGAAATACTTTCAATTTGAAAACGTTAATAATTACATAAAAAATGCAAACTTATGTATTTTAACAGAACTTTTGCATAAAAAGTTGTATTTTTGCAAGTATTAAGCGTTAAAATAATTATGGATACTAAGAAAATACTTTTTGTTTCGAGTGAGGTGATGCCTTATATGCCCGAAAACGAACTATCAAAAACAGCTTTTGATTTAGCTAAAGCAATCAATCAAATAAGTGGGCAAATACGTATTTTTATGCCGAGATTTGGTGTAGTTAATGAGCGTAGACATCAACTTCATGAAGTGATTAGACTTTCTGGAATGAATTTGGTAATCAATGATAATGATATGCCTTTGATTATTAAAGTTGCATCTATTCCTAAAGAACGCATGCAGGTTTATTTTATAGATAATGAAGAGTTGTTCAAGCGTAAATTTGTTTATACAGATTCTGATGATAAGCTGTTTGAAGATAATGACGATCGCATGATATTTTTTGCGCGTGGTGTAGTTGAAACTGTTAAAAAATTGAATTGGGTGCCAGATATTATTCAGGTTCACGGCTGGATGGCTGCATTATTGCCAATGTATATTAAAACATTTTTTAAAGAAGAACCATTGTTTGCTTCAAGCAAAATTGTGTATTCTGTGTATAATACACCTTTTGAAGGTCAAATTTCAAACAAATTAATTGACAAATTAAAATTTGATAAAATACCCGATGAAGCTATTGCAGGTTTAGAAAATGCAGATTACTACAGTTTGATTGAGAAAGCAATTTCTTTTTCTGACGCGGTGGTTGTAGCGAGCGAAACGCTTGATGACAAATCTCAAGAAATTATAAAAGCAGCTAATAAACCAGTAATGGATTATGCCGACTCAGAAAGTTTAAAAACAAAATACAAAGCATTTTGCGAAGAACATTTGCTTGAAGAGGAGTAAAAAAAAATTGAAAAAAATATGAAAAAAAGAATAATGAACGCTTTTGCTCTTGTAGCAATTGCTTCAATAAGTTTTGTTGCTTGCGATACTGATTATGGTTCAGTTGGTCAAGGTGTGATTAATGCTTCTAATTTTGAAACAGGAAGTGATGCTGCTGCAACAGTAAAAATATACAATCACGAGCTACAAGCTGATGCTGTGCGTACGGATAACCTGCCAGTTCTTATGCTTGGAAAATATACCGACCCACTTTTTGGAGATGTAAAAGCAAATTATATCACACAACTTTCAGGTATTAATTTCTTTGGAGAAAAGAGTGCTGATGAAGAAGCAGAAGATGTTCCGACAAATGGAAATATGGATGAAAATGAACAGGTTGTAAATGTGCGTTTAGTGCTGCCATTTTACAGCACAAAATTAGATACCGATTCTGATGGAATAACTACTTATGAATTAGATTCTATTTTTGGTGCAGGTGCTATTGATATTAAAGTTTATGAGCAAACCGAATTTTTACGAAGATTAGATCCAAGTACAAATTTTGAATCTGACCAAAAATATTATGCAGACCATGTAGCTCAATATAATCCTACAGTTTTAGGTAGTGTGCTAAATTATATGCCAAGCTCTGCAGAAAAGGTAGTTTATGAACGTGATGCAGATTATAATATCGTTGTTGATGGTAATGGTGATGATGTAATCGAAGAGCGTTTAGAACCACAGTTAGAAATAACATTAGATACTGCTTTCTTTCAGTCAAAATTAATAGCTCATGAAGGTGAGGATATTTTAACTGACCCTAATCTTTTTCAAGACTACCTGAGAGGCTTGTATATTGAAGCGTCTAACGCCGGTGTACTGTTGTTGACCGACCCATTAAAAGCTAAATTGATAGTAAGTTATAAATACACCAAAACAGATGGAAAAGGTACAGTAGATACCGCTGATGATGAAACAGAAGATGTACTTGGAAAAGTAGAATACCGTTTAGGACTTAAAACCATTACTACTTATAACAATACAATTAATGCAGGCGTACAAACAGCTATTCAAAATCCTGATATAGCTAATGGTGATGCTACAGTTTATCTAAAAGGAACAGTAGGTTCTGAGGGTATTATAGAGCTATTTACGCCATCAGAATTAGCTGCTTATCGCGCTAATGATTGGTTGGTTAATGGCGCAAGTTTAGATTTTTATGTTGATAATGCCAATGCTGTAGCAGATAAATCATATCGCATTTACCTTTATGATTATGAAAATCAAGAAGCTATAATCGATTTTTATACCGATCAATCTTCTTCTTCAAATAATCCTTTAAATAGTAAGTTTATTTATGGCGGAATACTATTGAATGATGCAAATGAATTTGATGCTGTTAACGGTACGCATTATAAGATAAATCTTACAGAACATATCAACCGAATCTTTAATGAAAAAGATGATGCAGGAAATTATACTTATGACAATGTTAAGCTTGGACTTAAAGTAATGTCTAACCCTGCATACTCAGGGAATGCCTCAGAGGCAAATCCTTTGGGTGTTGTGCTTGTAGGTTCTAATACCGCAGATGCGCATAAAATAAAATTACAAATTAATTATACTAAACTTACAAATTAATGTGTGGAATCGTAGGTTATATTGGGCATAGAGATGCTTACCCTATCATTATTAAAGGTTTGCAACGTTTAGAATATCGGGGTTATGATAGTGCGGGTGTTGCATTATACAATGAGGAATCAAAACGCATATTTACTGTAAAAACCAAAGGAAAAGTTCAAGATTTAATTGATAAAGTGGAGCTTAATGGTAGTCCATTTACAAATCTTGGAATGGGACATACACGTTGGGCTTCACACGGAGAACCTAATGATGTGAATTCACATCCACATTTGTCCAATTCTGGTAATTTAGCTATTATTCATAACGGAATTATAGAAAATTATGAAGCTTTGAAGACAATGCTAAAGCAAGAAGGTTTCACCTTTAAAAGTGATACAGATACCGAAGTTTTAGTAAATTTTATTGAATATGTTCAGCAAAAAGAAAATGTAAAGCTAGGAAAAGCAGTTCAGCTGGCATTAAATCAGGTTGTTGGTGCTTATGCTATAGTTATTTTTGATGTATCCAATCCCGATGAAATTGTTTTAGCTCGTTTAGGCTCGCCACTTGCTATTGGAGTAGGAGATGATGAATATTTTATTGCTTCAGATGCAACACCATTTATAGATTATACCAAAGATGCAATCTATTTGGAAGATGAAGAAATGGCAATTATAAAAAGAGGAACAGCTATACAAATACGTAAAATAGGTGATGATTCTATTATAACACCCAATGTTCAAGAGCTTGAATTTTCATTAGAACAGATAGAAAAAGGCGGCTATGAGCATTTTATGCTCAAAGAGATTTTTGAACAGCCTAACGCTATTCAAGATACTTTCAGAGGGCGATTACTGGCTGACAAGGGAATTATTCGTATGGCAGGAGTTGATGATAATATTGATCGTTTTCTCAATGCGAAACGTATTTTGATTATCGGTTGTGGAACTTCTTGGCATGCAGGACTTGTAGCAGAATATATTATAGAAGATTTGGCGCGAATACCTGTTGAGGTAGAATATGCTTCAGAATTTAGATACCGTAATCCGATAATTAATAAAGATGATATTGTCATTGCTATTTCACAGTCGGGAGAAACAGCAGATACACTTGCAGCAATTAAATTGGCAAAAGCGAATGGTGCATTTGTTTTTGGTGTTTGCAATGTTGTTGGTTCATCCATAGCACGAGAAACCGATGCGGGAGCTTTTACCCATGCTGGTCCAGAAATTGGTGTGGCATCTACCAAAGCCTTTACAACACAAATCACTGTTTTGGTATTATTGGCTTTGCGTTTAGGGAAAGAAAAAGGAGTTATTAATACTACAGATTATTATAAATACCTTTACGAAATGATGGCTATTCCTGACAAAATAGCTGAGGTTCTGGAGTCTAATGCATTTTTAGAAGAAATAGCTGCTATCTATAAAGATGCTACGAATTTTCTTTATTTAGGACGTGGATATAATTTTCCTGTAGCCTTAGAAGGTGCATTAAAGTTAAAAGAAATATCGTATATTCATGCAGAAGGATATCCTGCTGCCGAGATGAAACATGGTCCTATAGCATTAATAGACGAACAAATGCCTATTGTAGTGATAGCTACACGAAAAGGGCATTATGATAAAGTGGTTAGTAATATACAAGAAATTAAATCTCGAAAAGGAAAAATTATAGCTGTAGTGATGAAAGGAGATACTATAGTCAAAAACATAGCAGATCATACTATAGAGATACCAGAGACCTTTGAAGCATTAACGCCTTTATTGACAACGATTCCATTGCAGTTGCTATCTTATTATATCGCGATAATGCGTGATTGTAATGTAGATCAACCTCGTAATTTGGCAAAATCAGTAACTATTGAGTAATTATATTGAGAAAAATCTATAAAAAAAGCCTTAAAAACAATCGTTTTTAAGGCTTTTTTTGGAAAAATAGATTTAATTATTGTATCTTCGCTCCAAATAATCAAAAATTTATAATAATTATGAGAAAAATTTTATCATTTATTGTACTTGTATTATGTACAACTACAATGTTTGCACAGACGACAGTGAAAGGTGCTGTGGTAGATGCAAATTCACAACCTATACCAGGAGTGAGTGTAAAAATTGCAGATAAAGCAATAGGAACAGTAACCGATTTTGATGGAAATTACACCTTGAAAACGGATGTTTCTCCTACTTTTACCATTGAATTTGTAAGTATGGGATTTGCGTCACAAACTGCAACAGTTACTTCTAAAAATCAAACTATAAATATTACGCTTAAAGAATCTACTGAGATGCTTGATGAAGTTGTAATGTCTGCTTCTAGAACTCCAGAGCGTATTATGGAAACGCCTGTTACTGTAGAGCGTATGGGATTGGCAGAAATTAAAAATACATCTTCGCCAAGTTTTTACGATGGTTTAGAGAATATGAAAGGTGTTCAAATGAACAAAAACAGTTTAACATTTCAATCTGTAAACACAAGAGGTTTTGCTACATTTGCAAATACACGTTTTGTACAGTTAATTGACGGAATGGATAACAGTTCTCCAGCCTTAAACTTTGCATTAGGGAATTTAATAGGTATCTCAGAACTTGATGTTCAAAGTGTTGAAGTATTGCCAGGAGCATCTTCTGCATTATATGGAGCAAATGCATTTAATGGTATTTTGTTTATGACTAGTAAAAATCCATTTGATCACCAAGGTGTAAGTGCTTATGTTAAAGGAGGATTAACTTCGCAAAAAGCAGCAGGAGACAACCCATTATATGATGTAGGTGTTCGTTATGCAGCAGCAAGTGATAAATTTGCATATAAATTAAATGTATCTGTACTGCAAGGAGAAGATTGGCATGCTACAGATTATTCTAATAAAGGTCCAGGCATGGCTTCTGATACAAGAGCAAGCAACCCAGGATATGAAGGTATAAATGTATATGGAGATGAGATTGCTACTACACCACTTCCAGCAGGTTTAACACTGCAACAAACTACTTTTGGCGCATTATCAGCAAATCCAGCTACAGCACCATTTGCAGCTTATGTATCAAGCTCAATGCCTAATTCATTCTATATCTCAAGAACAGGGTATAATGAAGAAGATTTGACAGATTATAAAGCAGGAACAATCAAAGCAGATGCTGGATTGTACTTTAGACCAAAAGGAAAAGATGATGATTTTGAAGTGAGCTTAACAGGTCGTTATGGTCTTGGTAATACAATATATCAAGGGTCAAACAGATATGGTTTGAAAGACTTGATGATGATGCAGTATAAACTAGAAGTAAAAGACAAAAATTATTTTGTAAGAGCTTACACTACTATGGAAGATGCAGGGAAATCATATGATATGGTTTTTACAGGATGGAACATGAACAGACAATGGAAATCTGATGCGCAATGGTTTGGAGACTATACACAAGATTATATTTCAACTTATACAGGTGCGTATTTAGGAATGATACCTGGTGTTCCTGGAGCTGATGCTGCTTTAGCAAATCAAATAGCACATCAACATGCGAGAGCTGCGGCAGACACAGGGCGTTTAGATCCTGGAACACCTGCTTTTGATGCAGCTTTTGCAGTGGTAACTTCGGATCCTGATTTTCAAACGGGTTCAAAATTTATTGACAAAACAAGTTCAATGCATTTTGAAGGAAACTATAACTTTGACGAAATGCTAGATGGTTTATTTGAGTTCCAGATTGGAGGTTCTTACAGAAGCTATAATTTGAATTCTGAGGGGACAATATTTACAGATACTCCAGCTAACGGAGGAGCTATTAAATATGGTCAATATGGAGCATACGCTCAGATTGGTAAAAAAATGTTTGATGAGCGTTTAAAATTACGTGCATCTTTACGTTTGGATAAGCAAGATAATTTTGATAATAATTATTCGCCACGTATTTCTGCGGTATATTCTGCTGGCGAGCACAAGCAACATAATTTTAGAGCTTCTTTTCAAACCGGTTTTAGAAACCCAACAACGCAAGATCTTTATATAGGTCTTAATTTAGGTCCAATTGCATTAGTAGGTGCAGGTGTAGATAATTTAGATCGTTACTCAGAAACATTAGGCTCTGGTAATACGGTTACTGGTCGCGATGCTTATTATAATTCGTATACAGTAGCTTCTGTTCAAGCATTTCAACAATCAGGGTCACCTGCAGATTTAGTTAAAGCAGATTTTGATTTGGTAAAACCAGAAGAAGTAAAAGCCTATGAAGTTGGGTATAGAGGTAAAGTAGGTATCTTTACAGTAGATATGAACTGGTACAAAAACACCTATTCGAACTTTAGTACATTGGCGCGTGTGGTAACACCAGGTTCTGGTTCAGTTGATGATATGTCTGGAGTGGTAGGCTTAATTACGCCAAATAATACAAAAGTGTTTAGTCTATATACAAATGCTAAAGGAGAAGTGAGTTCTAGAGGATTTGGTTTGGGATTATCAACAAAATTCGGAGAAGACTTTAGAGTTGGTTTTTCTTGGGATCGTAATGTGATGATTATAGATGCTGCTGCAAATGCAGGTTTAACTGCAGGTTTCAACACTCCTAAAAATGCTTATAAGATGTCTTTTGGAAAAAACAATCCTGATAAGCGTGTAGGGTTTAAAGTAGATTACAAATGGCAAGATGCTTATTTCTATGAATCATCTTTTGGAGATGGAGCTATAGATTCTCGTGTAATTATGGATATGCAGATTAATTATAAAGTGCCAGCATGGAAAACTACAGTTAAATTAGGAGGGTCAAATATCTTAGGAGATGAATATGCGCCTGCTGTTGGGTCAGCTCCAATAGGTTCAATTTATTACTTGTCATTTACTTATAATAATTAAAAAATAACAGGATTAATATCATAATAAAAAAAAAGCTACATAATTTATGTAGCTTTTTTTTTTTTTATTATGATATAAAAGAGTAGATTCGCACATTATTAATATAAACAAACAAACAAATTAAAATTATGAAAAAACTAGTATTTTTTCTTGCTTTTACATCTACGATTTTGATGTATTCGCAAGCAGATTATCTTAGTGTAAATGCAGGAGCAGACCTAACAGGTAACTGTGGAGATGCTCAAAATTTGACTGCTACCTACATTGATTTAAAAGACACTTCTACTTATGCAGTAGCATCTTTGGCCTATATGCCACCGACAGACTTTACTTCCGGTGCCGTTCCAGGAGGCTTGGAAGGAGATAAGTGGACTGATGTTATTGATTTAGGGTTCTCATTTTGTTATTATGGTAATACATATACGCAATTTGTTATCGGAGAAAATGGTCAAATATCATTTAACACTACTTACAGTGCTATGGCAAATCATTTTGACTTCAGTGATGGAGGTGTCCCAATAGCATTGCCACAGGCTACAGATGATGATTTAGCTTTTAACACTGTTTTTGGACCAGGACTTGATTTGGATAGTGCTGGAGCTGGAGCTACAATAACTTATGAATTGATAGGAGCTGCGCCTTATAGAGCTATGGTTGTTAAATTCAATGCAGTAGCAGAGTTTAACTGTAATACATTAAAAACTACTTCAATGATTGTATTGAATGAAACAACAAACAATATTGATGTCTATATTAAAGATAAACCAATATGTATGGCTTGGAATGATGGTTATGCATTAGTAGGTATCAATAATATCGACGGAACAGCGTCATTAACACCTCCAGGAAGAAATACTTCAAACTGGGTGGTAGAGGATGGAAATGCTACGCGTCCTAGTGAAGCTTGGCGTTTTACTCCAGATGGAGCATCAGTAACAACTTTTGAATGGACGGATGCTTCAGGGACTTCTTTAGGAACAAATGTTGCGATAACAGTTTCTCCTACTATGGATACAGTGTACACTACAACAGTTTCATATACTGATTGTCTAGGAAATGTGATTACACTATCTGATGATGTTAATGTAACGATGAATGCACAAGGTCCTATTGTTGATTTAGGAGGAGATACTACTTTCTGTAATATGAACTCAATGGATTTAGATGCTACGCCTACAAATGCTGCGGATTTTAATACGTTAACTTATTTATGGAATACAGGAGAGACAACACCTCAAATAACAGTGACGACTTCAGGGACCTACTCTGTAACTGTTACAGCAGATGGTACTTGTACAGGATATGATGAGGTGGTTTTAGAGGCAGGAACTACTGCTAATATTACTTTTCCTGATGCTCCATTTCAATTGTGCCATGCAATTTCGCCAGCACAGAACGAATCAATTACTATTACAGCTGTTACAGAAGGTCAAGATCCAACGCAGTTTACATATCAATGGTTTGATGAAAATGCGTCGTTGATAAGTACAACTTCTAGTGTGTCAGTTTCAGAACCTGGAACATATACAATAATAGCAACAGGAGGTTCTTGTCCAAGTACGCAAACAGTAGATGTGACGTATTATTCTAATGAATACTGTACTTATCAAGAAGGGATTTCACCTAACGGCGATCAGTTAAATGATAATTTTGATTTGACTTGGGTAAATCAAACAGGAAAAACAATAAAAAACCTGAAAATATTTAATCGATATGGTAGTCCAGTTTTTGAGAAATCAGATTACACGAATGAGTTTGAGGGTAAATCAGATAAAGATTATGATTTGCCAAGTGGAACTTATTTTTATGTGATACAGTTATCAGATGATACGGTAAAAGAAGGATGGTTATATATAAACAGATAATAAAGAAATAACAATGAAAAAAATACTATTAATAATCGTTATCTTTTTTGCAATTGTACCAACATTTGCACAGCAAGATCCTCATTATACACAATATATGTATAATATGAACATAATGAATCCTGCTTATGCAGGTTCAAGAGAGTCCTTAGCTATTGGAGTTTTGGGAAGACAACAATGGGTAGGCTTTGATGGTTCTCCACAGACCCTTACTTTATCCATTCATAGTCCAGTAGGAGATAAGACAGGAATTGGTTTTTCTGCTATTTCAGATAAGATAGGACCTATAAATGAGACCAATCTTTTTGCAGATTTTTCATATAGCCTAGATTTAGGTGCAGGGAAATTAGCCTTTGGAGTAAAAGGAGGGTTTACGATGTACAAAGTAGGCTTGGCAGGCTTATCAGTAATTCAGGCAGGAGATCCGAACTTTTCGGCAGATTTAAACAAAATGTATCCAAATGTAGGAGCAGGAGTTTACTACTATACAGACAAATTTTACGCATCTGCATCAGTTCCAAATATGATAGAGACTTTACATTTTGATGAATCAAGTAATATCAAAGCCTCAGAGGAGCGTCACTTTTTCGTAACTACAGGTTATGTATTTGATATTAATAATAAGATGAAATTTAAGCCATCAGTAATGGTGAAATCTTCATTAGGAGGTCCATTATCTACAGATTTATCAGCCAATTTCTTTTATAATGATAAATTTGAAGTAGGAGCGTCATACCGTTTAGGCGATTCGTTTAGTGGAATGTTAGGTTTTATGGTGACGCCAGAGATACGTATTGGTTATGCTTATGACCGTACAGTCTCAGACATTAAATTAGTAGCGCCATCATCACATGAGGTAATGCTTAATTTTGATGTAAACTTTAATAACAAAGTATATCGTACACCAAGATATTTCTAACCAATAATAATAAATTAATAAAATGAAAAAAATATATTTATATCTCGTAATTTTTATGTTGGGAATATCATCGTTGCATGCCCAAAATAAGAATGTATTAAAAGCAGACAAATTATTCAATAAATTTGAATTTGTAGATGCAGCAAAAGTATATGCCGCAATAGTAGAGAAAGGAAAAGGCAATTCATATGTATATAAACAATTGGGAGATTGTTACTACAACATGTATGATGCTAAAAATGCTACCAAATGGTATGAAAAAGCTGTTGGTGATAAAAACATTGGTAAAGAAGTGTACTATAAATATGCACAAATGCTTAAAGCCAATGGGAATTATGAAGAAGCGAACAAGTATATGGCTAAATTTGCTGCAATGGCACCAGCAGATTTTAGAGCTATAGCTTTTAAAAAAGACCCAAATTATGTTCCTAAATTATTAAGTCAAGAGAAAAAGTTTAATGTACAACCCTTATTAATTAATGCAGAAAGTGTGCAGGATTTTGGAGGATTTGTGCAAGATGGTAAATTTTATTTTACATCAGCTCGTGATAAAGAAGGAAAGGCAAAAACGTATGATTGGACAGCACAGCCAACCATTGATTTGTATCAAGCGGGAATAACAGAAGAAGGTACATTTTATGATATTGAAGCATTACAAGGTGATGTGAATACCAAATATAATGAAGGTACAATGGCTTTGTCACCAGATGGTAATACGATTTATTTTTCAAGAAATAATTATAACGATGGGAAATTTGCAAAAGATAGTGTTGGTGTAAGTAATATCAAAATTTACAAAGCATCAAAAGTTGATAATCGTTGGACCGCTGTTCAAGAATTACCATTTAATAGTGATAATTTCTCAACAGGTCATCCAGCAGTAACAGCTGACGGTAAGCATTTGTATTTTGCGTCAAACAGACCAGGAGGTTATGGACAATCAGATATTTATGTAGTAGCAATAAATGATGACGGTTCTTTTGGCGAACCAGAGAACTTAGGACAACGTATCAACACAGAAGGAAATGAGAAATTCCCTTTTATGAGTGATAAAAACAATTTTTACTTCTCATCAGATGGACATCAAGGTCTAGGAGGATTGGACGTATTTTTCTCTAGATTTATTGATGGAAAATATACTAAAGTAAGAAATGTAGGAACGCCATTAAATAGTGGTGCAGATGACTTTTCTTTTTGGATAGATGAAGCTAAAGAAACCGGTTTTTTCTCATCAAATAGAGGTGTAAATGGACTTGACGATGATATTTATTCATTTAAAGCTTTAGCGCCACTATGTGATGTATTGATGACAGTACATGTTACGGATAAGAAAACAGGTAAGCCTCTAGCTAATACTGCAGTAGCAATAGCTGATTCAGAAGGTAATCAAATAGGCACTAAAACAACCGATGAAAACGGTGTTGTTGAATATATGACAGCTTGTAGTACAGATTATGTACTAAATGCAACAAAAGATGAATACGAAGGGAAAAAAGTTGATGTTAAAGGAACAGATGAAGAAGAGTCTGAAGTTTCAATAGCACTTAACCCAATAGAAAAAATTATTGTTGAGGATCAAATTGTATTAAATCCTATTTATTTTGATTTTGATAAGTCTAATATTCGTAAAGATGCAGCATTTGAATTAGATAAAGTAGTACAAGTAATGATGAAATATCCAGAAATGCTTGTTCATGCAGAATCACATACGGACAAACGCGGTACTAATGCATACAATATGAAACTTTCTGACCGTAGAGCAAAAACTACCGTTCAATACATTATTTCTAAAGGAATAGATGCAAGTAGAATTAGCGGAGATGGTTATGGAGAATCACAACCAAAAGTTGATTGTACAAAATGTACAGATGAAGAACATCAATTGAACAGAAGATCTGAATTTATCATTGTATCAAAAGGTGCAAAAGCAGAATAATAAGTACACAATTAACTAACCAAATAATTGTAAAGAGGCTGTCTATTTAGATAGCCTCTTTTTTATTTAAATTGATTCCTAAAAAAGATAAAAAAGGGAACTATTTTTTATTTTCACAAAAAAATGTTAAATTAGCCACATTATTAATGTAACAAACTCAATTTAAAATTTATATTATGAAGAAACTATTATTCTTTCTTGCATTTTTTTCATCACTATTTATGTATTCCCAAGTGGGTTACTTAAATGTTGATGCAGGTGCAGACCTTACAGGAGACTGTGGAGTAGCTCAAAATCTTGCAGCTACCTATACAGATTTAAAAGACACCTCAACCTATGCTGTGGCATCGATACCTTACGTGCCACCAACAGATTTTACTACAGGTACAATTCCAGCAGGTTTAACTGTTGATGATAAATGGTCTAGCCCTATTGATTTAGGATTCTCATTTTGTTATTATGGTAATACATATACGCAATTTGTTATTGGGTCTAATGCACAAATTTCATTTGATGTTTCATATGCTGGTAATACCAATGATTGGGATTTAAGTAATTCAGGAGCTCCAATAACCTTGCCACAGGCTACAGATGATGATTTAGCTTTTAATGCAATATTCGGCCCAGCTCATGATGTTAATCCTTCTGTGAGTGGCGATATTAAATATGAATTGATTGGTACAGCACCATTTCGTTCTATGGTTATAAAATATAGTCAAATAGCTCAATTTAGTTGTAATGCTTCATTGTCTACCTCTATGATTGTACTTCATGAAACTACTAATAATATAGATGTTTATATAAAAGATAAACCAATATGTATGGCTTGGAATGGTGGTTATGCATTAGTAGGAATTAATAATATCGACGGAACTGCATCATTAACACCTCCAGCGAGAAACACTTCGGTTTGGTTGGTAGAAGACGGGAATGCTACGCATCCTAGTGAAGCATGGCGTTTTATTCCAGATGGAGCGTCAGTAACAACTTTTGACTGGACAGATGCTAATGGAACAGTACTTGGAACTAATGCTAATATTACAGTAACTCCTTTTATGACCACTACATATACTGCTACGGCGCACTATGCAACTGCTTGTGATGGGCCTGTTATTGACGTGTCTGATGATATGACAATTACAACAAATCAAGATGGTCCGCTTATTGATTTAGGACCAGACACTGTGCTCTGTGATACCGCTTCAATGCTGCTTGATGCTACACCTTCAAATGCTGCGGATTTTAATACAATAACTTATTTATGGAATACAGGAGAAACAACATCACAAATAACGGTTACTAGTGCAGGAACATATTCTGTAACTGTAACTGTAGATGGAGGTTGTATGGCTGTAGATGATATTACTTTAGATTTTGGTGTAACGCCAGTTTTAGCTTCTCAAGGAGATTATCATTTGTGTAATGTTCAATCGCCAGCAGTTATAGATCCTGTTATGATTACAGTAGATACTGTAGGGCAAGATTCAACGCAGTTTACATATGAATGGAGAAAAGATGGTGATGCTACTATTATTGGTACAGCACAAGATTTATCAGTTTCAGAAATAGGTAGTTATACCGTAACTGTTACAGGAGGTTCATGTTCAAGTACACAAACAATAGCTGTGACTTATTATTCTAATGAATATTGTACATATCCAGAAGGGATTTCACCTAATGCTGATGGTTTGAATGATAATTTTGATTTGCAATGGCTTAATGATAAAGTAGGTGTTAAAAATCTTAAATTCTTTAATAGATTAGGAACTTTAGTTTTTGAGAAATCAGATTACACGAATGAGTTTGAGGGTAAATCAGATAAAGATTATGATTTGCCAAGTGGAACTTATTTTTATGTGATACAGTTATCAGATGATACGGTAAAAGAAGGATGGTTATATATAAACAGATAATAAAGAAATAACAATGAAAAAAATACTATTAATAATCGTTATCTTTTTTGCAATTGTACCAACATTTGCACAGCAAGATCCTCATTATACACAATATATGTATAATATGAACATAATGAATCCTGCTTATGCAGGTTCAAGAGAGTCCTTAGCTATTGGAGTTTTGGGAAGACAACAATGGGTAGGCTTTGATGGTTCTCCACAGACCCTTACTTTATCCATTCATAGTCCAGTAGGAGATAAGACAGGAATTGGTTTTTCTGCTATTTCAGATAAGATAGGACCTATAAATGAGACCAATCTTTTTGCAGATTTTTCATATAGCCTAGATTTAGGTGCAGGGAAATTAGCCTTTGGAGTAAAAGGAGGGTTTACGATGTACAAAGTAGGCTTGGCAGGCTTATCAGTAATTCAGGCAGGAGATCCGAACTTTTCGGCAGATTTAAACAAAATGTATCCAAATGTAGGAGCAGGAGTTTACTACTATACAGACAAATTTTACGCATCTGCATCAGTTCCAAATATGATAGAGACTTTACATTTTGATGAATCAAGTAATATCAAAGCCTCAGAGGAGCGTCACTTTTTCGTAACTACAGGTTATGTATTTGATATTAATAATAAGATGAAATTTAAGCCATCAGTAATGGTGAAATCTTCATTAGGAGGTCCATTATCTACAGATTTATCAGCCAATTTCTTTTATAATGATAAATTTGAAGTAGGAGCGTCATACCGTTTAGGCGATTCGTTTAGTGGAATGTTAGGTTTTATGGTGACGCCAGAGATACGTATTGGTTATGCTTATGACCGTACAGTCTCAGACATTAAATTAGTAGCGCCATCATCACATGAGGTAATGCTTAATTTTGATGTAAACTTTAATAACAAAGTATATCGTACACCAAGATATTTCTAACCAATAATAATAAATTAATAAAATGAAAAAAATATATTTATATCTCGTAATTTTTATGTTGGGAATATCATCGTTGCATGCCCAAAATAAGAATGTATTAAAAGCAGACAAATTATTCAATAAATTTGAATTTGTAGATGCAGCAAAAGTATATGCCGCAATAGTAGAGAAAGGAAAAGGCAATTCATATGTATATAAACAATTGGGAGATTGTTACTACAACATGTATGATGCTAAAAATGCTACCAAATGGTATGAAAAAGCTGTTGGTGATAAAAACATTGGTAAAGAAGTGTACTATAAATATGCACAAATGCTTAAAGCCAATGGGAATTATGAAGAAGCGAACAAGTATATGGCTAAATTTGCTGCAATGGCACCAGCAGATTTTAGAGCTATAGCTTTTAAAAAAGACCCAAATTATGTTCCTAAATTATTAAGTCAAGAGAAAAAGTTTAATGTACAACCCTTATTAATTAATGCAGAAAGTGTGCAGGATTTTGGAGGATTTGTGCAAGATGGTAAATTTTATTTTACATCAGCTCGTGATAAAGAAGGAAAGGCAAAAACGTATGATTGGACAGCACAGCCAACCATTGATTTGTATCAAGCGGGAATAACAGAAGAAGGTACATTTTATGATATTGAAGCATTACAAGGTGATGTGAATACCAAATATAATGAAGGTACAATGGCTTTGTCACCAGATGGTAATACGATTTATTTTTCAAGAAATAATTATAACGATGGGAAATTTGCAAAAGATAGTGTTGGTGTAAGTAATATCAAAATTTACAAAGCATCAAAAGTTGATAATCGTTGGACCGCTGTTCAAGAATTACCATTTAATAGTGATAATTTCTCAACAGGTCATCCAGCAGTAACAGCTGACGGTAAGCATTTGTATTTTGCGTCAAACAGACCAGGAGGTTATGGACAATCAGATATTTATGTAGTAGCAATAAATGATGACGGTTCTTTTGGCGAACCAGAGAACTTAGGACAACGTATCAACACAGAAGGAAATGAGAAATTCCCTTTTATGAGTGATAAAAACAATTTTTACTTCTCATCAGATGGACATCAAGGTCTAGGAGGATTGGACGTATTTTTCTCTAGATTTATTGATGGAAAATATACTAAAGTAAGAAATGTAGGAACGCCATTAAATAGTGGTGCAGATGACTTTTCTTTTTGGATAGATGAAGCTAAAGAAACCGGTTTTTTCTCATCAAATAGAGGTGTAAATGGACTTGACGATGATATTTATTCATTTAAAGCTTTAGCGCCACTATGTGATGTATTGATGACAGTACATGTTACGGATAAGAAAACAGGTAAGCCTCTAGCTAATACTGCAGTAGCAATAGCTGATTCAGAAGGTAATCAAATAGGCACTAAAACAACCGATGAAAACGGTGTTGTTGAATATATGACAGCTTGTAGTACAGATTATGTACTAAATGCAACAAAAGATGAATACGAAGGGAAAAAAGTTGATGTTAAAGGAACAGATGAAGAAGAGTCTGAAGTTTCAATAGCACTTAACCCAATAGAAAAAATTATTGTTGAGGATCAAATTGTATTAAATCCTATTTATTTTGATTTTGATAAGTCTAATATTCGTAAAGATGCAGCATTTGAATTAGATAAAGTAGTACAAGTAATGATGAAATATCCAGAAATGCTTGTTCATGCAGAATCACATACGGACAAACGCGGTACTAATGCATACAATATGAAACTTTCTGACCGTAGAGCAAAAACTACCGTTCAATACATTATTTCTAAAGGAATAGATGCAAGTAGAATCAGCGGAGATGGTTATGGAGAAACACAACCAAAAGTTGATTGTACAAAATGTACAGATGAAGAACATCAATTGAACAGAAGATCTGAATTTATCATTGTATCAAAAGGTGAAAAAGCAGAATAATAAGTACACAATTAACTAACCAAATAATTGTAAAGAGGCTGTCTATTTAGATAGCCTCTTTTTTATGCTTTGAAATTTGATGATTAATACAAATGTAAAATTTCTCGCGCATTGTTCTGTGGAATAGAAATCTCTTGAATTAAAGATAATGTGTGTCTGTTTCATCTTAACGATGAATACTAACTTATTTTATTTGCTCTAGAACCCAATCTAATTCAGTATCTTTTCCTTTCAATAAATCAGCAAAATTAGGTAGTATTTTTTTATCAGGATAGATGCCATGACCATTTGGTTTTTGATAATAAGGAGTCTTAATATTCATTAACCCAAAACGCATGGTTATTTTAGAATGCGGTAATTCAGGAAAAATAAAGCCACCAGCAACAGTACTGTTGTAAGCGCCTCCCGTTTCTTCACCTACAAAAGTAGCCCTTTTGGTAGCTTGTAGTTGTGTAGCTAGTACGCAACTTGCAGAAAAGCTATTTCCATTGATTAAAACATAAAGTTTTCCGTTAAATCGGTTTAACTTTGGACTTGTTGTTTTAGAAAATTTGTAAGTGTAATATAGATTACCATCTTTACCTTTATGAATTTTATGGAGCATCATATAAACAAAAACAGGGCTTCCTGCAAGTGCTAATATTTTGGTAGTAACACTGGTGTTAATTAACGCCATATTGAGCATACTTGTACGTTTTGTTACCATGGCAGGTTTGACCATGTTAAAATCATCAGTAGCCAAATAAGAAAATAAATAACTAATGTCTGCTAGTGAACCACCAAAATTATCACGTAAGTCTAGAATCATGGTCTTTGCTTTGGCAGAATCAATACGTTTAAAAATAGCATCATAGCTTTTTTTGTATTTTCCAGCTTTAAACCCTCTTATTTTGAGGTATGCAATTGGATTTTTAGAACTGTCTTTTGTTATGAATTTAAAATCGCGATAATAGACTTTTTTACTATTATCATATTTATATAATTTATGTTTTTTCCGTAATGCTTTACGTACTACCTTATCTTGTGCTTTATCCTTAATAGAATCTTTGCTTGACTTTGTAATAGTCTTTTCGCTTGCTTTTTTGCTGCCTTTTTTTTTGTATTTAGCTTTTAAGGTATGGGTAAAAACACTATCATTATAAATACATTCTAGTCGAACACTATCTACAATGCCGTGATCATAGGTGTAAAAAGACCAGAAACGTTTGCCAATAATACGATTTTGAAATGTTTGATTGTAACCATCGGAAATGACAGTTTTTCGATACTTATCAAGTAAGTCTTTTGTGTTCTCGCTGTTTATTTTTACAAGTTCAGTCCCTATTGGTAGTAGCGAATCACCTTTTATATGTCGTGAAATATACAGTTTATTGCCAATAGTCTTATAAGCATAATCACCAGAGAAACCAGTGCGTTTACCACGTGATTTACGCTCTTTTCGAGTATATTTTTTCAAAGGCATCTTTATCGAAGTATGTCCTTGCGCAATAGGTTTTAACACTTCGTTGAGTGTATAATAAAAATCATGTGTATTCATAGGTTTAATAGCCTTTTTTAGGCTGTCAAACTTAACATCAATGACTTCTTGAGGATAATATTCATCCAAGTCAGGATGGTTATTTTTGAGCATACGATAAGCATAATCAATATCTTCTTGTAACTCAGCAACAGTATGTGTTTTTGTAATCTGATTATTGTATTTTGCTACCGATGCGCAACTTATTATACTAAGAAAAAGTAAGCTGTAAATAATAATTTTCATAAAGCTTTTATGTTAATTGTTCTTGATATAATGCTTTGTAATAACCTGATTCTTGCATTAAATTGTCGTGACTTCCTTCTTGGATAATAACACCATCTTGCAAGACTATGATTTTGTCTGCTTGCATAACAGATGAAATACGATGACTAACAATAACAGTTGTTTTGTTTGTTGAGAGGTTACGTAAGTTATGAAGTATTTCTTCTTCTGTTTTGGTATCTACGGCAGAAAGGCAATCATCAAAAAGCAATATTTTTTTTCCTCCAATTATGGCTCTAGCTATAGAAACACGCTGTTTTTGCCCTCCAGAAAGTGTAACACCACGCTCGCCTAATAAGGTATCATAACCCGTTTTAAAGTTAATAATATTATCGTGGACTTTTGCCATTTTTGCAGCTTGGATTATTTCTTTTTCGCTAGCTTCAGCTTTTCCAAAGCAGATATTCTCTGCTATGGTTTCTGAAAAGAGAAAAGGATCTTGAGGCACAAAGCCTATGTTTTTTCGTAATGCAGCTAAATCGAATTGGTCTATTGCTTTATTATCAATAAGCAATGAGCCGGAATCAATGTCGTAGAGTCGTGCGATAAGACTTAAAATGGTGCTTTTTCCACTTCCAGTATGTCCAATAATACCTAGCGTTTCACCTTCTTTTATACTAAAAGATATGTTTTTTAATGCGGTGATTTTCGTGTCTTCATAGTGAAATGATACATTGTTAAATGCTATAGCACCTTTTATTGCTGTTTGCCCTTCTTTAGGATTGATAATGCTTGGTTGTTGCTTTAAAAATTCATTAATACGTTTTTGAGACGCTTCTGCTTGTTGTACAATAGAGGTGACCCAACCAACAGTCATAACAGGCCAAGTAAGCATATTTAAAAATAAAATGAATTGTATGAGTACGCCAATTTTTATTTCGCCAGCAATATATTGTTGCCCTCCAACATAAATAATTATAACATTGCTGACACCCATTAAAAGGATCAAAAAAGGAAAGAATAAAGCTTGAATTTTTACCAAATCAAGATTTTTCACTTTGCTGTCATTCGCTATTTTTTCAAAATTTTGTAGCGCTTGCGCTTCGAGTGCATACGATTTGATAACAGTTATACCCGAAAAGCGTTCTTGTACAAAACTTGTCAATTTAGAAAGGTATTGCTGTACTGCTGTACTGCGCTTATTTATGGTAATGCTTAATTTGTAAATCGCTATCGATAAAAAAGGTAAAGGAATCAATGCGTAATATGTTAAAACTTTATTGGTTTCTAGCATACTATATATCACAATTATAAACAGTGTAATGGTGTTTATACTGTACATTAATGCAGGGCCAATGTACATACGTGCTTTATTTACATCTTCGCTGATGCGATTCATTAAGTCGCCAATACTATTGCGTTTATAAAAATCTAAAGATAAACGTTGGTATTGTGCATAAATTTCATTTTTCAAATCATATTCAATAAGTCGAGACATTACAATAATGGCTTGACGCATTATAAACATAAAAACACCAGCAGTAATGACATACACAGCAAGAAGTAAAAACGTGTGATTCATTGCACTTGTTGTTAAAGTTTTATCGCCAGATTCGCTGTAGTCTGTAGCTAAATCAATTAAAGCGCCAATGAGTTTGGGTATTTTAACCAAAAAATAGCGCGAAAGAACAGTTGCTATTACACCAATGAAAATGCGGTATTTGTATTTTTTAAAATATTTAAAGTGAAATCGTAATTCTTTCATTATACAAATATAACTGAAATAATGCGAAAAGAAGCATAAGAATGAATCTAATAAAAACTAAAAATAATCATTACTTTCCGATAAAAGTCTAATAGACCGCTTCGCTATAATGGATAATAGTAAAATATAATTATATTTTTTATCAAAACAATAAAAATATGGCAATATTTTAACTTTTTATTAATATAATGAATTAATATTTGCATAAAATATATTTTATTTCGTTTTGTATTAAATTTTTTTTATAATTTTACCATAGATTAAAATAGCAATTTATGGGAAATAATACTGAGGGATTACTATTTGCTCATCATTCATTTGATAATCATGAGCAAGTTGTCTTTTGTACGGATAAAGAAACAGGATTAAAAGCAATAATAGGAATACATGACACTACATTAGGTCCTGCATTGGGTGGTACGCGTATGTGGAATTATGCTTCAGAACAAGATGCACTTACAGATGTGTTAAGGCTATCACGTGGTATGACATATAAAGCAGCCATAACAGGTTTGGATTTAGGAGGAGGGAAAGCCGTTATTATAGGAGATGCTAAGACCGAAAAAACCGATGCTTTGATGCGTAAATTTGCAAGTTATGTGCATTCATTGAGCGGGCGTTATATTACAGCAGAAGATATGGGAATGGAAACACGAGATATGGATATAGTACATGAGGTTACACCATATGTTACGGGTATTTCAGAAGCTTTAGGAGGTGCAGGAAATCCATCGCCTGTTACTGCTTACGGTGTTTTTATGGGCTTAAAGGCAGCAACAAAATACCGTTTTGGTTCTGATGACCTTACTGGAAAACGTGTGTTGGTACAAGGTATTGGTCATGTAGGAGAAGAGCTTGTGCGTCAACTTGTAGCAGAAGGTGCCGAAGTTATTATTTCGGACATCAATGCTGTAAGACTTCAAGAAGTAAGTACAAAATATAATGTAGCAATTCACGATGATATGAATACGCTTTACGAACTTGATGTAGATATTTACGCGCCTTGTGCTATGGGAGCAACTATAAATGATACTACATTGGCAGTACTTAAAGCCAAAGTGATAGCTGGAGCAGCAAACAATCAGCTTGAAGATGAAGTGAAACATGGAAAGGTTTTGCGCGATAAAAACATAGCTTATGCACCCGATTTTTTGATTAATGCAGGAGGAATAATTAATGTTTATGCAGAAATAGCCAAATTTACACGTGAAGAAATTATGGAAAAAACGGCTAATATTTATAATACTACATTAGAAATCTTTGCATTAGCAGATGAAAAAAATATAGCTACACAAGCTGCAGCTATAGCAATTGCGGAATCGCGAATTCAAGCAAAAAGAAATGAAAAAAACATAGTGCTATAAATAAATATAACTTATTTTTGCAGGCGAAATCAGAATAGGTTTCGCCTTAATTTTTTTTAAACAAGTTCTTAGTTATGCTGAATAGAAGATACATCCGAGCAAAAGTATTACAATCTGTATATGCAATGATACAGTCACAAAATGACAATTTGCAAAAAGAAGAACAGTTCTTGTTGGAACGTGTTGATGAATTGGAAGACCTATACATGCTTATGTTGCATTTGTTATCTGATTTACGCGATAGAGAATCGCGACTGCTTAAAGTAAAAGCTAAAAAACATCTTGCCTCAAAAGAAGATAAGACTCCGAATACACGATTTATCAATAATCCTATTTTACTTGCGCTTTCACATAGTGATCGACTTGCAGGATATATTAAGAACAGAAAATTGAATTACTGGGAAATTCACGGGCAATTTTCGGAGAAATTATTGACTAAAATAAAAAAGAGTACCTTTTATAAAAAATATATGGGGCTTGACACGGTTACATTTGAAGATCATCAAATGTTTATAAAAAAAATCTACAAAAACATTATAGCGCCAAGTAACAGGCTTTACGATTTGATTACTGATGTTAAAATCGGTTGGGTAGATGATTTTCCTATTGTTAATACTGCAATTTTGCAAGTAATTAATGGTTTGAAAGAAGGTTTTGAAAGCTATCAATTGTTTCCGAAAGTATTTAAAAACAAAGAAGATAGTGAGTTTTTGACTTTGCTCTTTCGCAAGACAGTACTTAATAGTCAAGCATTGCGTCAAGCATTTGAAGAGAAAACCCCAAATTGGGATATGGATCGTCTTGCAGAAATAGACAAAGTACTTTTGATGATGGCTATTGCTGAGTTTTTATACTTCCCGTCGATTCCACCAAAAGTTACCATTAATGAATACATAGAATTATCTAAACTGTATTCTACACCAAAATCTAAAGTATTTATTAATGGGGTGTTAGATAAAATACTTAAAGAGTATAAAGAAGCAGATAAAATCAAAAAAATAGGTAGAGGATTGTTGTAGAATATAGATATATTTATAACTTTGCTCTTGAATTTTATAATACTAATTTAAAACAAATAAAAATGAAAAAAGTAATTACTATGATTGTAGCTATTGCAATCACATTGGTTTCTTGTAGTGAAGGTGGAAGTGCCGCTGCAAAAATCTCAAAAGCTGATGAAGCAAAAGTAGTAGCTAAGAATGAAGCTGCAGCAAAAGTACCTGTTATGGCTTTTGAAGAAACAGAATTTAACTTTGGTACAATCAAACAAGGAGAAGTTGTAGAACATGACTTCAAATTTAAAAATACTGGAGAATCAGATCTTATCATTGTAAAAATGAAAGGAAGTTGTGGTTGTACTGTTCCAAAATGGAGTAATACACCTGTAAAACCAGGAGAATCAAGTACATTTCATGTGAAGTTTAACTCAGCAGGTAAACATAACAAACAAAACAAATCAGTTACAATTACTTGTAATACGGCTTCAGGGCGTGAGATTGTGTATGTAAAAGGAGACGTTATTGCTCCAGCAAAAAAAGCAACACCAAAAAAATAAGCAATGTATCTACTACAAGGACAAGGTGGCGGTATGTCACAATATGGATTTTTGTTAATAATGCTAGTTTTCATGATTTTTTTCATGATATTACCACAGCGTAAACGTGCCAAAAAAGAAAAAGAATTTTTGAATGGTTTGAAAGCAGGAGATAAGATTGTAACGAATGCAGGGATCCATGGAAAAATCGTGTCTGTCAATGATGAAAAAAACACCTGTGTAGTAGAAACTATGGCAGGAAAAATACTATTTGAAAAATCAGCTATTTCTACTGAACTAACAGCAAAGAAATAAAATGTTAATTTTTTAAATATATCATAAAAAAAAGCTGCATAAAGCAGCTTTTTTTTATGATATATCATTGATTGATTCTAATTGATTATTATTTTTTATTTATTATGCTATTTGCTAAATAATACGTAAATTTGTAACGAATTTATAATAACCTCTAGCATTATTTCAGGGAGAAGTAATATCGTGAGGTTTCAAATACATATATTATGTCAGAAAATGCCAAAGTAAACGTAAAAGGAAATGATTACGATTTTCCACTATTAGAAGGTACAGAGCAAGAGGTTGCTATAGCTATTAAAAAATTAAGAGGAAGTACTTCGGGAGTTATTACTTTAGATCCAGGTTTCAAAAACACAGGTTCGTGCAAGAGTGAAATAACATTTTTAAATGGAGAAGAAGGCGTTTTGAGATATCGTGGTTATGATATAGAAGAATTGGCTAACAAAGCGAACTTTCTAGAAGTAGCTTACCTTGTTATATTTGGTGAACTTCCAACTAAAGCGGAGCTTGTTAAATTTGAAAAAGAAGTCAATGATAAATCATTTGTCAATGAAGAAATGAAAAAAATAGTGGATGGTTTTCCACGTTCAGCACATCCAATGGGTATTCTATCATCTATGACAAGTGCACTAACAGCGTTTTATCCAACACCTTTAGATATTTCTTCAGACGAAGCTATTTACAAAGCTGTTGTTCGTTCATTGGGTAAGTTTCCTGTATTAGGAGCTTGGGCAATGCGTAAGCGTAATGGCTGGCCATTAGGTTATACCGATTCTAAGATGAATTATATTGAAAATTTATTAAAACTTCTTTTTGAAAGACCTTCAGAAACATTTGAACCAAACCAAAAAGTAGTTCGAGCTTTGAATAAACTATTAATTCTTCATATTGACCACGAGCAAAACTGTTCTACATCTACAGTGCGATTAATAGGTTCTTCTCACGCAGGTTTACATGCGTCTATATCAGGAGGTGTCTCTGCACTTTGGGGACCTTTGCATGGAGGTGCTAATCAAGCCGTACTTGAAATGCTAGAAGCAATTCAAAAAGATGGTGGTGATGTTGAGAAATATATTGCCAAAGCAAAAGATAAAAACGATCCTTTCCGTTTAATGGGATTCGGACATCGTGTGTACAAAAACTTTGACCCACGAGCACGTATCATTAAATCTTCAGCAGATGAAGTATTAGCTGAACTTGGAGTGGATGATCCATTATTAGATATCGCAATGAAATTGGAAAAAGCGGCATTGAATGATGAATATTTCAAAGCAAGAAAATTGTATCCAAATGTAGATTTCTATTCTGGAATTATTTATAGAGCAATGGGCATACCAGTAGAGATGTTTACCGTTATGTTTGCTATTGGTCGCTTACCAGGTTGGATAGCTCAATGGGTAGAAATGCGTAAAAACAATGAGCCAATTGGCCGCCCACGTCAGTTATATGTAGGAAAAACACAACGTGATTTTGTTTCTATAGAAAAACGTTAATCACTTTAAAATACATAATAAAAGACCTCTTTAAACGGAGGTCTTTTTACATATTATTACTATTTATGAAAAAACTAAAAATAATTAAAAACAGATCTGATATTGGAGCAGGAACACGCGGTTCAGATTTAGGTATTGATGCAGTTGAAATAGCGGCTATTAATCAAAAAAATCATTATTTTAATCGCTTCGATTTTGTGGATTTAGAGACAAGCAATGAGTCTATCTATAATAAAGTACAAAATTCTTTTGCACATCGTATAAGTGATGTATTAGAACAATGCACACGTTTGAGTGATGCTGTGGCAAAAGATGTAAAAGACAATTATTTAGTAGTCCTTTCAGGAGATCACTCTGCTGCATTAGGGACTATAAGTGGTATTAAAAAAGCCTATCCCGATAAACAACTTGGTGTTGTTTGGATTGATGCTCATGCAGATATTCATTCGCCTTATACTTCACCTTCAGGAAATATACACGGTATGCCTTTGGCAGCTGCAATGGCAATGGATAATTTGCATTTACAGATTAATGAAGTTTCTGATGGAACGGCAAGTTTATGGAATGGTATGAAAACCATTGGTAATGATACCGTGAAAATCAAAGCAGATGATTTGGTTTATTTTGGAGTACGTGATACAGAAGCACCAGAAGATCAAATAATAGCTGAAAAAGGAATTAAGAATTATACCGTATCTGAAATGCGTTATCGCGGCTTTGATTTGTGTATTGAAGAAGCACTTGATAGACTTGCTCATTGTGATTTGATTTACATTTCTTTTGATGTTGATGGTATGGACTGTGACTATATTTCTCACGGAACAGGAACACCTGTGCCAAAAGGATTTGATGAGCAAGAGATTATACGTATTATTAATGCTTTTGTAGCAACAAAGAAAACAGTTGCTTTCGAAATCGTAGAGATAAACCCTTTATTAGACGAAAAAGGAAATAAAATGGCAGAAACGGCTTTTTATGTACTTGATAAAATTACAGATTTTATATTGAAAGCGTAATAACTATTTTTTTATAAAAACATTTAATACCCAACAATATTTATTGTTGGGTATTTTGTTTCTAGAAATGGGTATTATTTTTATTATAAACATTACATTGTTGTCCGATTAAAAATATTTTATATTCTACCAAGTCAATATACAGTGGGTTTAAAATATATTTAATTTTTGGCACCTTGCTTTTTAACGTATATTATAAAAATAAATTATTTTTTAAATTTTTAATAATTCTAATTCACATTATCAATTTGTTACTGTTAAGTTTTTAGTCTAACATCTAAAAGCGAAGCGATCTAAAGTCTTTTATCGGTCAATAGTATAAACAATTCTTAAAAAACGAATATTTGTTGATTGGAGACGAATATACATTGATAGACTTCTAATATAGAAACACGTATTTACTTAATACCATCTTTTTGTAGTTTAGGAGTGTTATTAACTAGTTTTTTTGATTTAAATCGCATTGTTAATTTGAGGGATATAATGTTTTTGAATAAAAAGTAGTAAATAATTTAAGTTTGTTTAGTTTGTTTGAGAAAACATCCAGTATTGATACTGGATGTTTTTTATATAATAACACTTCATTTATTTTAATTGTTTAATTATATTGTTATTGTGTATTTAATAGTACTAATTCAGTTTATAATTAATAATAGCATATAAAAAAGAATTTTATTTCACTTGAAATGGCTTTAATGACATTTACAATTGATAAATATTACGAGTCTAAACGCTATATATTATCCTATTTTCAACAACGAGATGGCGTTGTTGTTTTATTTTGCACATCAAAGAGATGGTTATTTTTATGGAGGAGCTAATGAGTTCAACTATGTTAGGGAAATGGAATGTATTACTTTTAGAGAAATTGATTAGTATATAATAGGAATTAACTAATTATATTAAGTGTAAATTTATTAAAACATCCGACAAAATCTTTGCGGATGTTTTTTTGTGGATTACATTTATTACCTTTGACTTTTAATACTTTATTACTATGCAAGAACAATTATTTATTTACTTCGGAATTGGATTATTAGCACTTATATTAGGCTATATTATTGGGAAGATGCACAGCCAGCTAAAACACAATGCTATTGATACAGCTCTACAATCAGCTAAAGAGGTTTTGACAGCACAATTAGCAGATGCTAATAAACAGCGGGAATCGTTGCAAGGAGAATTAAACGATATAAAAGTTACTAATGAAGCAAAAACAAAGGACTTAACCTCGCAATATGAAGCACAACTCCAAGAACTACGTAAACAAAAAGAGCTTATCCAAAATGATTTGACCAAAAGTACAATTCAGCTTGAAGAACAGCGAAAACGTAATGTAGAAAAATCTAAAGAAATAGAAGAAATTCAAACCAAATTCACTAAAGAATTTGAAAATCTTGCCAATAAAATATTAGAAGAGAAGTCAGCTAAATTTACTGTTCAGAATAAAGAAAGTATTGAACAAATACTAAATCCACTGCAAGATAAAATTCAGCATTTTGAAAAAAGAGTAGAAGATAGTCATAAAGAAAGCATTGACCGTCATGCTGCTTTACGTCAACAAATTATTGGGCTCAAAGAGCTCAACCAGCAGATGAGTAAAGAAGCGGTTAACCTAACCAAAGCGCTCAAAGGAGATAGCAAGACCCAAGGAAATTGGGGTGAACTTATCTTGGAGCGTGTGCTTGAAAAATCGGGTTTGGAAAAAGGGCGTGAGTATGAACGTGAGAAAACACATGTAAATTATGGTACAGAAGAATTAAAAAATCAAAAACCCGATTATATCATCAATCTTCCTGATGACAAGAAGATGATAGTAGATTCAAAAGTATCATTAACTGCTTATGAAAAATATGTGTCTAGCGAAGATGAGCTTGAAAAACAAAAACACCTCAAAGATCATATTGCTTCTATCAATAGGCATGTTAATCAGTTAAGTGCCAAAAAATATGAAGCTATTTTTGATATTGAATCTCCGGATTTTGTATTACTTTTTATCCCAATTGAGCCTGCATTTGCATTAGCAATTAATCACGATAACAACCTTTATAATAAAGCATTTTCAAAAAATATTGTTATTGTTACGCCTTCAACATTATTGGCAACATTGCGCACTGTTGACTCCATGTGGAATAATGAAAAACAACAACGAAATGCCTTAGAAATAGCACGACAAGCGGGAGCATTGTATGATAAATTTGTGGGACTTACCAATGATTTAATCAAAGTGGGGAATCAGCTGAATACAGCAAAAGGTACTTATGAAGATACAATGAAAAAACTGGCTACAGGATCTGGAAATCTTATTAAACGTGTAGAAAATATCAAAAAATTAGGAATAAAAGCAACTAAAGAAATTAACCCAAAACTTCATAATAAAGCTATAGAAGATTAAACGCCCATTGCTATTGTAAAAATACTGAGAGTCACATTTTCTATCTGTTGTAAAGCTAGTGTGCAAGCTTCTAATGTAGCACCTGTTGTTAAAACATCGTCAATCACTAATATATGTTTGCCTTCATATTTAGAAGTGTCAATTTGAGCTAAAACGTATGCATTTTGAACATTCTCCCAACGTTTTGTTCGTCCAGCTTTGGTCTGTGTTACTGTATTTTTGATTTTTTTAAGTACTGTTTCATCATAATTACAGCCGAGTTCTTTGGCTAGAATTTCCCCAAAAATGCTCAGTTGATTATATCCTCTTTTTCGTAATTTTTTTGGATGCATGGGGACAGGGACAATACAGTCAATGTTCTTAAAACGCTCAGATTGCTTCATATCATAAGCTACCCAATACGCAAGTAGTTTGCCTATTTCTTCATGTTTTCTGTATTTAAGTTGGAAAATAAGTTCTTGAACAATGTTCTTTTTGTTGTACCAAAAGTAAGCTGCTGCTTGTTTTATTTTTACACGACCATAGAATATCTTTTCTGCTTGATTTTCTGGGTAATTAATAAAATTGGTTTTAGGTAGTTCATTGCTACAGAACGTGCAAAGTAAATGTTCGTTAGTATGGAGTGGTTTTTGACAAGTAAGACATACTTCTGGAAATAGAATGTGAAGAAGTGCTTTAAATGAAAACATAATGCGTTGGTGTTTGTACTGCTAAGTTACATTTTTATTATTGAATCCAACCAATAATCATATCTTCATCAAAACACTCATTTTGAAATTACGTCCCGATGCACTAATTCCCGAAGCAAATGTTTTGTAATGGATATCAAATAGATTGTCTAAAGCAAAATTAACTTTAATAGATTCATTAACTTGATACGACCCTGAAAAACTCCAAGTGTTCCAAGCAGGTAAATCATAATACTGATTATTTATAGCGTCATAAGGCAGTTGATTGGCATTATCTATGCCACTTATCACATCGTAGTCTTTTAGTAATTTTTTTGTGCTAAGATCAAATTTCAAAGCCAGATTCAAATGATTCTTTTTATATTTAAGTGTCGCACTTCCAAATAAAGGTAGAATAGATGGTAATGGCAGATGCTCATCATAAGAACGTCCTTTGGTATAAGTCAAATCACCTAATAATTGAAAGTTTTTATAAGGTAATACTACAAACTGCATTGTGCCTCCAAAAATGTAAGCATTTTTCTTATTGATGTTGGCATAAGTCGTTGCCAAATCACCATCATAAACAATAGTGTTTTGTCCATTAAACTCAAAAGGTCTTCGTACAATATAATTATCTAATAAGGTATAATAGACATGTGTTGTGAAATAGTAATTTCTATTTTGAAAATGTTTGGTATAACCCAATTCTGCATTATAAGCATACTCTGGTTTTAGATTAACATTTGGTACGGTCACAATGCCATTTTTTTCACGTACTTTACCAATATCATCTATATTTGGTGAGCGAAAACCAGATGCCAAAGCTAAACTTACTTTTGATTTTTTAGTCAATTTACTACTTATACTCACAGTTGCTGTCAGTGCATTATTTTGTAAGCTAATATTATTTTGAGGCAATGTAATAAAAGTCTGATCTTCCCAACGTGCCCTTAGTTTGGTATAAGAATAGCGCAGTCCTGTGTTCAATGTGTTTTTACTGTCAATATCTTGTCTGTAACTTCCATAAATGGCACTACTCAAATAGGAACTTCCATCATCTGGATAACGCGTTTGTGCTGTTGTAATAGTAGAAACACCTGTGATTTGATTTCCTGAAACTATCAAACTTTCTGTATAAGCATTGGATTGCACAGCATTATAGGTAAGCTCAGCTCCGTAAGATAAATTACGACCTAATGCCAGTGGTACTGAAAAATCAGCATTGGCACTCCAAACATTTACAGCTTCTTCGCGATGTATTCTCGAGAGACTTGTAAATTTTCTATTAATGCGTGATTCGTGTATTTTTTGATAAGCTAATGTTAATACGCCTTTATCAATCCATTTATTATGTGGGGAAAAGCTGTATTGTGGTGAAACTAGTAAACGTTTTTGTGGTCCATAATGCCATTCGGCAAATTTCAAATTTCCGTTTTTGTACTGTGTCAATTTATCAAATCTCGGAATATCTGATGATGTAGAATATTGGAAATTAACAGCTAATTTAGCCTGATTTTTTAATGGAAAATAAAATTTTTGTAATAAATCAGTTTGGCTATATGCTGTATTTTCTTGAATATTGGGGTCAGGATTAACCTTTGGTGTATTATTATAATATGTGTTTGAATTATTAGAATATTCAGTTACTAAGCCCCAATTTTTATAACCGTGTTTTCTATTAGCTCCCATTCTTAAATCATCAAAATCACTAAGTGATAATGAAGAGAACATGGCCCATTTTTTAAAACTTGATTCAAGATTAAAAGTAGATGTAAACTCATTGTTTGTAGAACTAAACCGTGCCATAATCTGCCCGTCGAGTTCTTTTTCTCGATTGGTTCGTGGTGATTTGGTAAAATAATGAATAACTCCTCCCAAAGCATCTGATCCGTAGATAACAGAAGAAGGACCAAAAACCACTTCAACGCGCTGTAATGCATTTGGACTTACCGTTATTGCGTTTTGCAAATGTCCTGAGCGGTAAATGGCATTATTAAGCCGAACGCCATCTACTACAAGCAACACACGGTTTGCTTCCATACCGCGCAACACAGGGCTTCCTCCACCCATTTGTGATTTTTGCACATGTACACCTGGCGTATTGGCTAGCAAATCTGCCGATGTCTGTGGTGCCGTATTGGCAATCTCTAAACCTGTAACCACAGCAACTTGCTCTGCTATTCGACTGGCTTTTTCTTTGGTTTTTGAAACCGATATGACAATCTCAGGAATATCCTCATTTTTAACAAATAAAAAAACAATATTTCCTGCTTCTTTTATGGTTTTGATGCTAATGGTATCCAACTGATGTGTTACATGTTCAAAAAGTAATTTAGTACTGTCGGGCAATTTTGGGATGTCAAAATTCCCTAAATCATCAGAATTCGTTAGTCGTTGGTAATCTATTGTATAGATAGCTACTTCTGGAACTGTAGCAAAAGTTGTAGCATCCAATATCACTGCTTTTTGAGCATGTGCTGTAAGCGATAAAAACAAACTCACTATAGTTAATATGCTATGTATGTAGTACTTCATGGAGTATTGCTACTGATTTTAATTTTTTAAAAGTTGTCAAATGTACACTAAAATAACGAATTAATATAGCAATAAGCACTTGCTTTTCTTCCGTAGTAAACTGTACCGTATCAAGGGTATCAAAATTGATGCCTAAAAGTTTTTTAAAAATGGTTAAACCTTTATTCTGCAAACTATTATCTGAAGTTATTTTTTCTTCAAAAACACCATGCTCTAAGTTAAAATAAGGATAGTTTATATTTTCTGTATCAGGATAAAAACCTAGGAATTGACTTAAATTCAAAAGAAAAACAAAATGGAAATTGTTATAATTTGTTAAGTGGTCTAAACGTTGTAGATTTAATGCAAGATAATCATACAAGCCCTCATTGTTGATTTCTTCACGCAAGGCATTGGTTAAGAATTCGGATATAAAATAGACCAGTGTTTGTTTGTAAACATCGGTGTATAAGGTGTT
Organism: Flavobacteriaceae bacterium; assembly: GCA_027073495.1. GTDB lineage: Bacteria > Bacteroidota > Bacteroidia > Flavobacteriales > Flavobacteriaceae > JALSVQ01. Next base: position 52,428 of record JALSVQ010000124.1, read on the forward strand.
ATAAGCGTAATCAATTTTTACATCGCGTATAAAATCAAGTTTATCTTTATCGCTATGACTTGCTACAACTTCCAACTGCATCAAAGGTTGAAAATGCGCTTTTTTCAATTTTCCTTTTTTACGTGATAGAATGCCTTTTAAAAAATATGTTCGTAAACCATCAGTTGCGGTATAGCATCTTACTATTAGACTTGTATCGCTGTATTTGATACTGCTTAGAACAATTAATTTGGTGGAGACTAAAGCCATAATTAATTAACAATCATTAGTTTTAACAACTTGGTTTGACTTGCGTCTTTACTAATAATATGAACTAAATACACACCACTCGCTGCACGATGTGTTCCAAAGGCATGCAAATCCCACTGCAAGACACCACCTTCGGAGATAGCTTCATAAACCAGATTTCCTGTGATATCTGTTATCTTGACATTAGCATCTGCTATAAGGTTTTTGATTGTGACCAATCCTTGATAATTTGGACGAACAGGGTTTGGATAAACATAAGCATTATCCAAATTTTCAGCTGGTTCTGTGGAAACACCATTATATGAAACCAAACCTTTTGAGGTTGCAAAAAACACTTCGCCTGTACTTGCGTCAATTGAAATATCATCAACGCTGTTGGTTGGTAATGGCGAATTATCTTTGGTAAAATGATGAATTAACTGTTTACCATCTGCCGAGGTATAAAAAACGCCTGCATCTTGGGTGGCAAACCATTTATTATTATCACCATCAACTACAATATCAGAAATCCATTGTTGGTCAAGCAGAAGTTTCGGAATGCCATCATCGAGAATAACAATAGGCTCGGCTTGTGGGTCTGGCTCATCAAAAAAACCCGTTAGATTACGCAAGACAACTAAACCATTCAATGTGCCTATCCATAAGGTGTTATTTTTATCAATGGCTAATGACCTTGCATCAACAGCAGGCAAACCGCCATTAGTGCCATCTTCTATGTTTTTAATTTGATTATTAGCGGTATCATAAGCTATGACACCGTGATATGAAGTAGCGAGCCATTTTACATTATTATCGTCAATAACAAGTGCACCATATTCAGCATGGTCTGCAACAGGAGCTGGTGTTATGTTTGTTACACTATACGCTTGCCAAGTTGTCGTTTCGGGGTCAAAACTATACAAACCATTTGGAGTTAGCGTTGTTGTAGTCCATAGCAAACCGTTAGAATCAAAAGCACTCACGCCACATCGCACATCATTAGGAATAAGTGGAGTAAGATCTTGCAAAGGTGAATTTAGATTGGTATATAAATCGGTTGCCACTTCATCATTTAATACAAGTAAACCATCTATAAATGAGCTGACAAACACCTGACTTTGATTATTGGGATTAGTCGTTGTTTTTACTAAATTTCTTGCGCCTAGCAAATCATTAAATTTAATGTTTAGCCAGGTGTCATTTTTATAATGACTTAATCCACGACTTTTTGTTGGATATGGATTGTAATAAACAGTATGAGCTCCATAAGTCACCCAAAATTCATTGGCTAGTGCTTCAGTAGAAAAGATAGTATTGTGTAACGGTCCGTCAGGATGAATTTCTTGAAGCGTTGTAGCATTATTTGTATTACTTTTTAACAAACCATATTTATCGGTTGCGAGATATAAATCTTGTCCAATGGCAAAAGCGGTGTTAATGCTGAAATCATCGTAATCAGTAACAATTCCTTGATGTTGCACTACATTATAGTTTGTATCAAACACAAAAGCTTCTGTGTTTAATGCTACTGTAGCATTGTTAGTTGTGATTTGCAGTGATTTTACAGCACTTGGGAAAGTATGTTCTTGTGCAAAAACATTTCCATTGTATTTGAATAATTTATTATAACCAATGGCTATAATGTCATTATTGTAAGTAGCAATACCTTTCCAAGTGCCACCTTGAGTTGATGTCCAGTTAGCAAAATCAATTAAAAAAGGATTGTTTAAATCGGCTTTGATAATGCCGTCATTTTGTGTTGCTGCAAATAGTTCATTATTAAAAATAGCTGTTTCATTAACACGTATTTGTGTTCCTCCTGCTCCAATATAATAAGTGTCTCCAAAAAGTAACTGATTGAGATTAAATAAAGAAATACCATAACCACACGAGAAGTACAGCATGCCATTATATTCTAATATATGATTTACACTTTTTTTTGTGGATGGAATGTTTGTTTTGTTAACAATATCAACGACAGTAAGAATTGGTATATCAGCATCATCTGCTACAATTTCTATAAGACCATTTGCGTAACCAATAATTGTTTTTTGGTATGCTTCGCTATAATGAATACTGCTTATTTCAGCTCCAGCGAGGCCATCTATAGTTGATTTTTTTTCGATATCTCCTGAATTGCTATAGCTAAAAATACTATTTTCTGCTGCAGCATATATTTTGTCATTTGCATAGTGCATTGCTACAATAGTATTGTATGAAAAATAGCCATTCCAGTTGCTATAATGTTGCGCTTGCAGCATAAAAGGAATGATAATAATAAGTAGGAACTGTTTTTTCATAATGGCTATAACTAACTAATAGTTTAACGTTATATTTAAATTAATATTTGATTAATATTGTTTTATTGCTTCGGTTAATATTGTTTGAATAGTTGTTACAGGTAAATCTTCTGACGCTTTTAGTCTAAAAACAGGTATCAATTTGCGATTTCCTAATTCTAATTCTGGATGATTTACTTGCAAACCTTTAACTACTCCAATATAAGGTTCTTTTGTTTTTTTGTCTATCCACAGATAGCAAAACATCTTCTTTTTATAATAAAAGAAAGGCATTCCATACTCCCATTCTGGTGTAATTGCCCCATCTATACTTAAAATAAGTCTTCGCAAGGCTAAGAAACAACCTTGTAAAGGATTTTCTAGGTCTGCGTAAAAATTTTCAAGTGGTGTCATAGTTAGCTATTCTTAACTTTATAGTATAAAAAAAAGTGCTATTCAAAAATAGCACTTTTTTTATTAATTAAGAAACTTAAATTAGTCTCTAGCTCTTTTTTTCTTCAAACTTTCAGAACCTACACGTGGCATAGCACATCTAAACCCGATATAGTTTGTAGCCATATCTTGTGGCAAATATCTTCTTTGTGCTGGGTCTAACCAGTATGCTCTATCTTTCCAAGAACCACCTTTGTATACTCTTACTTCATCACTTATTAATGAAGTACGTTCTCCAGATTTATCTCTATTTCTTATAATGTTTCCTAAACTATCACGAGATATTTTGTTTTGAGGAGAATTATACATATTTGTTTTTTTCTTCAATTCTTCAAATTCTAAACTATCTGAAGTGTATTGTTCATAAAAACGTGTTGAAGGAAAATCTCCATCTCTATAATTTACGTTATATGCTTTCTCAAAGTTAGGTCTTAAATATACATCTGCTTCATCAAGAGATTCTCTAGCAACTGAGCCAGGAAGTACTTTTGGTACGATGCGTCCATTGCTTAGTGTGTCATATTCTACACCTTCTTTGATGACAACAACTTTCCCATCTTCACCAATTTTTTGTTTTGTAAAGTCATTCCCTCTATAATAATTAAGATCTGTTGCGCTAGCGTCTATAATTGGTCTGTAGACATCTGCTACCCATTCAGCCACATTTCCTGCCATATCATATAGTCCAAATGCATTTGGAGGATATGTTTTTACAGCTATAGTTAATGTAGCACCATCATCTGACCAACCTGCTACTCCTGCATAATCCCCACGTCCTTGCTTGAAGTTCGCTAATTGGTCTCCTGCACGTTTACGATCGCCACGTCTTGTGTACATACCATTCCAAGGGTATTTTTTACGCCCTTTAACATTGTTATATTCTCTGTTTTCTACTATTGCTTTTGCAGCATATTCCCATTGTGCTTCTGTAGGTAATGTATATTTTGGTAATAAAATACCATCAGAAGTATTAGCTGAACGTGTTGCTTTTTCTGGACGAAGTGCTTTTTTGCTATCTGGATCTTGGTTTTCTCTATTATATTTATAGTATGGAATACCTTTTTTAACTGCAGTAGAATCACCTCCGTAGGTGTTTTCTGGTGAAGATAAATAAGTATCTGTATTAAAATTACTTGCTCCATTAGAGAATTGTGTATGTGCATTCTTTTGGAATAAACCTTTGCTTTCTAAGATTTGTTCGTTTACACGATCTGTTCTCCAATTACAGTATTGCATAGCTTGAACCCAACTCACTCCAACTACTGGAAATTCTTGGTACGCAGGATGACGTAGATAATTTTCTACAAATACCTCATTACTACCTAGTGGACTTCTCCATACTAAAGTATCTGGTAACGCACCATAATAGATGTTTCTGTATTCAGGATTTTCTGGAGGGAAAGTTCTTTTTAACCAATCCAAATATTCTAAATACATAACATTGGTAACCTCATGCTCATCAATATAGAATGATTGTACCGTTTGTTGTGTTGGTGTATTATTCCAATCGTGCATTACATCATCTTCTACCTGTCCCATAGTAAATGCACCACCTTCTACAAATACTAATCCGGGACCTGTTTCTTGACCTTTGTATTTTGTATTTGCATGGAATCCACCATCTCTTCCGTCCATCTTCCAACCTGTACCGTCAGAAATACCACGACCTCCTCCAGATTTTTTACACGAAACAAAGCTACCACTTATTACAAGGGCTGCTAATACTAATTTTAATGTGAAACTTCTTTTCATCATCTATTCTTAATTGGGTTTATTTATCAAAAATTTTCAGCCGGCAATATACTAATTATTATAATATATAAATATTTTTTTAGCTTATTTTATGCTGATTGTCTGTTAAAAACGAAAGTTATTGCTGTTTATTATCAAAAGCAACTTTTTTTTTCATTTTTTTCAAGTGTTTTTTATAATTAATTACTAAATCTACCGTTGATATTATAACCAAAAAATGGAACACCTTTATGTCAAAACGCTTTTATTTTCTTTTTATTTCATTATTTCAATGCTTTTTTATTCAAGCGCAAGATGGTTATCGTCATTTTGATATTGAATGGTCTTCTGGTGTAAAAAAAAATCAATTGACTCGCAACCTGTCAATCGAAACTCCAAATTTCATTGATGATGCATTCTCTATAGTTGATAACACCTTGTTATATAGTAAAAAATGGGAGGTGACATTCACTTCGTTACAAGGTTATCAAATTTCAAACATTCAATATGTAATTATTACTGCAAATGATTTATATGATTTAGAAAAAAATAATTTAAAAAATGACTATAATATTCAGTTAACCACGAGTAAAGCTCGTGATAAAAATTATCTGTTTTTATCAATAAATCCTATCATAAATGATAATGGTATTATCAAAAAATTGAAATCTTTTGATATTTCTTATCAAATAGGAAGCGCTAATCAGCGGCCATCGAATGTTCAAACTATTATAAGTTCTGTATTTGATAGCCAACAATTATATCGTTTTCGTATTGATAAAAGTGGTGTTTACAAAATAGATAAAGTATTTCTAGAACAACTTGGTATAAACACCAGCGAAATTAACCCGCAATACTTGAAAATATATGGGAATGGAGGTTTAATGTTGCCATTGAAAAATAGTACGCCACGTCCAATAGATTTGGAAGAAAATGCGATACAAGTAATGGGTGAGTCAGATGGTAATTTTGATACTAATGACTATATCCTTTTTTATGCACAAGGTAGTGAAGGCTGGAATCAAGAGAGCAATACTTTTATAAATATTTATGACCCTAATACGTATTATTATATTGCTACAGGAGGAAATTTTGGGAAACGTATTCAAATACAAACACAACCAACAGGAACTCCTACTGCTACAATCAGTACTTTTGACGAAGTGCAGTTTCACGAGCTATCATTGTTTAACCTTGTTAACACAGGGAGACGTTGGTTTGGTGAACCTTTTGATATAGAAACCTCGCGAACTTTTGATTTCACTTTTGATAATCTAGTAACAACAGAAAATGTAAAAATAAAAGTTGTTGCAGGCGCAGTTTCCTCCACAGCCACTGCAATGCAAGTTAAGGTAAATGCTACTGATTTAGCTACTATCCCATTAGCAGCTTACAATCATAATGGCGGAATTTATGCATCTGGAGCCTCCATTCTTGAGCAAACCAATGTCACTAGCGATGCTGTGCAAATAACATTAGACTATGATAAACAAGGAAATCCGTCTGCAAAGGGTTATTTGGACTACATTGCTATTCAAGCCAAGCGCGAATTGAAAGGTACAGGGAAACAATTTTTATTTTATCGAGAAGATGTTGTGAATCAAACTGGAATTGCCAATTATACAATTAGTAATGCAAGTTCAATTAACCAGATTTGGGATGTTACAGATTTATACAATGTTTCTCAACTTACCAATCAAAATACTGCTGGAGGTACGTTTACTTTTAATGCAAATCTTGGCGAGCTTAGAAAATACGTTGCAGTGGCTAATGATTACTATGCGCCAATAATGATTGACAATAAGAATGTATCGGAACAAAATTTACACGGTTCAATCTTTTTAGATGATAATAATACATTTCAAGATATAGACTATATTATTATTACTAAAAATGATTCGCGTTTTACAGCAGCAGCAGAACGTTTGGCACAATACCGTCGTGATAATGATGGTTTGAATGTTAAAGTTGTCACGTTAGACAAAATTTATAATGAATTTTCAGGAGGGAAACGAGACGTAGTTGCTATTCGTGATTTCGTAAGGTATGTTTATGACAATGCTTCAGCACCTGCCAATCGTTTGAAGTACTTATGTCTTATGGGTGATGCTTCCTATGATTATCAAGGTATTCAAGTTTTTAATGGAAATAGTAATGATGTTCCGCTATTTGAATCGTATCAAAGTTTTTCTTTAATAACATCGTATGCTTCCGATGATTTTTTTGGATTGTTGGACGACAATGAAGGTTTGTTACAAGCTAATGAATCTTTAGATATAGCCGTTGGTAGAATTATAGCAGCATCTCCAGATGATTATATGGCACAAGTTAATAAAATTTTGTCTTATGAAGATTTAAATGCTTATGGTGATTGGCGCAATAAAATTACAATGGTAGCCGATGATGTAGATAAAAGTAGTGAAGCGATTTTACAAGATAGTATGGAGCAATTAGCATTGACTTTAGAGGCTCAAAAACCATTTTTTAATATTAAAAAAATATATTCTGATGCTTACCAGCAGCAGGCAACAGCAGGCGGATTCCGTTATCCCGATGTTAATGTAGCTTTAAACAACTCGGTAGAGAAAGGCGCTTTGGTAGTTAATTATTTTGGTCACGGAGGTGAAAACGGTTGGGCGCATGAACGCATATTAGGGATCAATGATATCAATGCTTGGAACAATCCTAAAAACATGAATATGATGATAACTATCACGTGTCAATTTACTAAATTTGATAATCCTGAGCGTGATACTGCTGGAGAATATGTTTTTTGGAACAAAAATGGAGCGAGTGCCTCTTTAATCACTACTACTCGCGAGATTTATATTAGTGTTGGTTCGGCATTTAATCAAACACTATCAAAGTATTTATTTAATTACAATTCCAATATTAATTATTACAGCAATGGAGAAGCCTTACGTTTAGCCAAAAATGAAACCACATCAAACCAAAGGCGCTTGATTTTCTTAATTGGAGATCCTGCGCAATACCTTGCTATACCAAAACCCCGCGTTAACCTCACTAAAATTAATGGTGTGCCTATTACAGGAAATCCGCCTGTACTTACAGCTTTAAGTCATGTAACTCTAGAAGGGACTGTCACAGACGAATTAGGAAATTTATTAAGTAATTTCAATGGTAGTGTGTTTCCAACCGTTTTTGATAAAAAAATACAACGCCATACTTTAGGGAATGATGGCCAAACAGATAACCTTGGCAATTTAATTATTTTAGACTTCAAGACTTTAGGCGAAACTGTATTTAGGGGAGAAGCCAGTGTTACAAATGGTGTTTTTTCTTTTGATTTTGTTGTGCCACGAGATATACTTATTCCAGTTGATGCAGGGCGAGTTAGTTTTTATGCTAAAGAGGCAGGAATTAAAAAAAATTATACAGGTTTTAATACAGATTTGCAAATAGGAGGTGTCAATACCAATCCTACAGTAGATAATGATGCTCCAATCATTAAGCTTTATATGAATGATAAAGATTTTGTAAGTGGTGAAATTACCAATAAAGACCCTATATTGATTGCTGTATTAGAAGATGCAAATGGTATTAATACCGTAGGTGGGATAGGACACGACATTGTAGCAGTTTTAGATAATGATGAAACCAATCCTTTTATATTAAACGATTATTATCAAGCCGATAATGATAGTTATCAGCGTGGTGAATTGTCATATCCTTTTCACAATTTAAGTCCAGGGTTGCACACCATAAAACTTACAGCTTGGGATACCTTTGATAATGTTTCAAGTGCCGAAATTCAGTTTGTAGTCATTAATAACGAAGAATTAGAAATAAAACGTTTGCTCAATTACCCGAATCCTTTTATAGATTATACCGAATTTTGGTTTGAACACAATCATCCTTTTGAACCATTAGAGGTGCAGATACAAGTGTACACTGTTGCAGGGAAATTAATATGGGAAACCCAACAAACAATACAAACTGATGGCTTTATATCTAAAGATATATCTTGGGATGGAAAAGATAGTTTTGGCGATAAAATAGGAAAAGGTGTCTATGTTTATAAGATTTCTATAAATGCAACGTTATCTAATAAGAAAATAGAAAAATTTGAAAAATTAGTTAAATTATAGAAAATAGCATATATTTGTTAGCTATTGAAAAAAGTAAACTTAGATAATTATTTATGAAAATAATACGAACCCTCATATTACTTCCTTTTTTAGTAATATATACTTTAAATATACAAGCTCAAGATTCAAGAGTAATCACCACAGCTGTACCTTTTATAATGATTTCTCCAGATGCACGAGCTGCAGCTATGGGAGATATGGGAGTGGCAACAGCTCCAGATACTTATTCTCAAAATTGGAATGCTTCTAAATACGCTTTTGCTTCTGATCAAATAGGTTTCGGTATGAGCTATACGCCATATTTGAGCTCTTTGGTTAATGATATTTTCTTGGGAGATATCACCTATTACAATAGAATGAATGATCGTTCTGCTTGGGCAGTAAGTTTAAAATATTTTAGTTTAGGAGATATTGATTTAACGACGCAATATGGTCAAGCTATTGGTACCGAGCGACCAAATGAAATGACAATAGATGGTTCGTATTCACTACGATTAAGCGACCGATTTGCTATGGGTGTTGCATTACGTTATTTGCGTTCTGATCTGAAAATAAGTGGCGTTCCGGGTAATGAAGATACCCGAGCAGGAAATTCTTTTGCAGTAGATGTTACAGGGTATTATCAATCTGAAGAATTGCCATTGGCGAATTTTGACGGACGTTATAGAGCAGGATTTGCATTGACCAATATGGGTCCAAAAATGAAATATACAGATGTTGCTGAAGGTGATTTTTTACCTACTAATTTACGCCTTGGTGGTGGATTTGATTTTCTGCTCGATTCTTATAACAAAGTAGGTGTTACGGCAGAATTCAACAAGCTATTAGTGCCAACACCTCCAGTACGTGATGCCTCAGGAAATATTATTGAAGGAAAAGATGATAATGTTGGTTTTATGAAAGGTATGTTTCAGTCTTTTGGAGATGCGCCAGGAGGAGGAAGTGAAGAAATGAAAGAGGTAAACTATGCTATTGGAGCAGAATATTTATACAATGATTCTTTTGCATTTCGTGCAGGTTATTTTCACGAAAACGAAACTAAAGGAGCACGTAAATATTTTACACTCGGCGCAGGTTTTAAATACAATGTAGTAAAAGTGGATTTATCGTATCTCTTTTCTACTTCAGCTGTTGCAAACAATCCTTTGGACAACACCTTGCGTTTCTCTATTAGTTTCAACCTTGGAGAACAATATGATGAGTATTAAATAAAGCTAATATATAAAAAACTGTCATTTCGATACAGTGAGAAATCTCATGCTAAGAGAAAACCAAATGGAATAAGACTTAAATTTCTATTTTAAAATAGTGTTAACCAACTAAAATCTTTTCATTTTCTGTGAAGTTAATCTACTATTATACTCAAAATATTTTCTAATATATTCAAAAAAAAGTCAATCAAATACTAATTGACTTTTTTTATATTTGCAACAAATAAAATAGCATGAAACTCCTTTCACATATCAAAGCCTCAAGTACGTTTACAGAAAAACAAATAGCAAACACAGTTAAGTTGCTTAATGAAGATTGTACGATACCTTTTATAGCACGCTACCGAAAAGAAATGACGGGTAATCTTGATGAAGTAGAAATAGCTCAAATTGTGCAACTCAAAACAGCGTTTGAGCAATTAGAAAAGCGTAAAAAAACAATACGTAAAGCACTCGAAGAGCAAGGTATTACAGATCCAAAAATTCAAGAGCAAATAAAAAATTGTAAAACACTACAAGAACTAGAAGATTTATACCTTCCTTATAAGAAAAAACGAAAAACAAAAGCTGAAACTGCCAAAAAACAAGGTTTAGAACCATTAGCCAAAATAATAATGGCACAAGGTAATGCTAACATTGAATACGTGGCTTCACAATACATTAATGATAGTGTACAAAATGAAGATGAAGCCATAACTGGAGCAGGGTATATTATTGCTTCGTGGATTAATGAGAATATAAGTGTTCGGAATCAATTACGACGTATGTTTGAACGCAAAGCGGTAATTACTGCAAAAGTCATAAAGAGTAAAGCAGCTGATGAAAAAGCACAAAAATATAAAGACTATTTTGATTGGTCAGAAAGTTTATCACGCTGTCCTTCGCATCGACTATTGGCTATTTTACGTGCCGAAAATGAAGGTTTTATTCGTGTAAAAGTAAGTATTGATAAAGAAGCTGCTCTCGAACAAATAGATAGACGTATTATTAAAAACGAATCAGATAGTGCACAATATCTCGAGCGTTTTATTACCGATGCATTTGCAAGATTACTCGCTCCTGCATTATCCAATGAAGCCTTACAAAAAGCAAAGGAAAAAGCCGATATTACAGCAATAGAAGTATTTGCTACAAATCTCAAACAACTCTTACTTGGTGCTCCTGTTGGCGAAAAAAATGTACTTGCTATTGATCCTGGCTTTCGAACAGGTTGTAAGGTTGTTTGTCTTGATCAGCAAGGCACTATAAAACATAATGAAACCATTTATCCGCATCCGCCACAAAATCAGCAAATTGTAGCTATGAAAAAAATCAATGCATTGGTTAGTGCTTACGCTATAGAAGCTATTGCTATTGGAGATGGCACGGCTTCGCGAGAAACGGAAGCATTAATCAAAAAAATACGATTTGACAAAGATGTTCAAGTGTTTGTAGTCAGTGAGGCTGGTGCTTCCATCTATTCGGCATCCAAAATAGCACGAGATGAATTCCCAAATTATGATGTGACCGTTCGTGGTGCTATTTCTATAGGGCGCCGTTTGCAAGATCCACTCTCTGAACTGGTAAAAATAGATGCTAAATCTATTGGCGTAGGACAATATCAACACGATGTAGACCAAAATATATTAAATAATAAACTTGACACGGTGGTTTCTAATTGTGTGAATTTGGTTGGTGTTAATGTCAATACTGCAAGTATACCGTTGCTGAGTGCAGTCTCTGGTATTGGAATAAAATTAGCCGAAAACATAGTGCATTATCGTGAGGAAAATGGTGCTTTTTCAAGCCGTGAAATGCTCAAAAAAGTGCCGCGATTGGGCGCTAAAGCTTTTGAGCAAGCCGCAGGTTTTATACGAGTGCGTAATGGTATAAACCCGTTGGACACTTCTGCTGTGCATCCAGAGAGTTACACTATTGTTAAAAAAATGGCAAAAACCTTACAAACAGATATCAAAACACTGATTCAAAATAAAGCGTTGATTGATACTTTAAATTTAAAAGCTTTTATAACCGATAAAATAGGACTTCCAACACTACAAGATATTAAAAAAGAATTGATAAAACCAGGACTTGATCCGCGTGAAAAAGCAAAAATATTTGAATACAATCCCAATATTAGAATCATTGATGATTTAAAAACAGGGATGATACTCCCTGGCATAATCAATAATATTACCAATTTTGGATGTTTTGTTTCTATTGGTATCAAAGAAAGTGGTTTAGTTCATATTTCCAATCTTTCTGATGGTTTTGTAAGCGATCCTAATGATATTGTACGATTGCAACAACATGTTGAAGTTCGTGTGCTAAGTGTTGATACAAGTAGAAAACGCATTCAATTGGCATTGGTAAAATAATGTACTGCCATTATGGCTTTAAAAACAGTAAAATAGCATTTGGCAATATTTTTGTATATTTGTTCACGCAATTAATTAGTAAAACAGAATTTTATGATACTTATGATACGAATGGCAGGAGGAATAATCCCATATTTATTAATGGGAGGGATAGCCCTATTGGGAGGTCTTGTACAAAGCAGACTAAAAAGTAAATTTAAAAAATACTCAAAACTATATCTTAAAAATGGATTAAGCGGAAAGGAAATAGCAGAAAAAATGCTTGCTGATAATGGAATAACGGACGTAAAAGTCATATCTACTCCAGGGATGCTTACAGACCATTATGACCCTAGAAACAAAACAGTAAACCTTAGTGAAGGCGTTTATGGAGAGCGCAATGCTGCTGCTGCTGCAGTTGCAGCTCACGAATGTGGTCATGCATTGCAACATGCCTTTGGGTACAAATGGCTTCAAATGCGTTCTAAGCTTGTTCCTGCAGTTCAAATATCAAGTCGTATGTCTCAGTTTATGTTGATTGGCGGTATCTTTGTGCTGCAAATTTTTAAATCACCCCTAATACTGCTACTTGGTATCGCATTGTTTGCAGGAACGGTTGTATTCTCTTTGGTTACGCTACCTGTAGAATACGACGCAAGTAATCGTGCATTGGCTTGGTTAGACAAAAAAGGAGGGCTTACTTATGAGGAACACGATGGTGCTGCTGATGCCTTAAAATGGGCAGCACGTACTTATGTAGTTTCTGCTATAGGTTCTATTATAACACTGCTTTACTATGTGTCTATTTATTTAAATAGGCGCTAGGGGCACACTACTAGCTACAAAATAAAAGGAAAAACAAACTCCAAACACTAACAAAACCTAAAACTAACCTAATAATAATAGATTATGGAGCAATATTTTCCCGAAAAATGGAAGGATTTTAATTTGAATGACTGTGACCCAAAGTTAATGGCATTTAGAATTTCAAATTATGGACGCGTTCAAATAAAAACAAAAACAAAAACACAATTTAGACCCTTTACAAAATTTTTAAATGCTAATGGATTTAATATGTTTTTTTATAAAAAGATAGGAAATAAATCGGCCTCTTATTATGTACATAGAGCAGTTGCCATATTATTTATCGAAAATGAAGAAAACAAAAAATTTGTTATCCATTTAGATCATAACTCATTAAATAATTCAATAGCAAACCTAAAATGGGTAGATAGAAAAGAACTCGTTATTCATCAACAAAAAAACCCAAAACGTCGTGCCAAACGTCGTGCTAAGAAAGGATATAAGCTCAATGAAGGACGAGTGCGTGTAATCAAAAGAAAATTAGCTGATCCCAATAATAAAACTAGGATTAAAATGATTGCTAAGCAATTTGGAATATCTACAATGCAAGTTTGGCGCATTAAATCTGGAGAAAACTGGGGAGATGTAACTATTGATTAGTTTATGACATCTTTTCTATACTAACTTATAGTAAGCAGTTTTTTTGTTACTTATTATTAAAATAATTACGCTAACAATAAATTACACTGTTATCTTAAATTGTTTTTAGTACTTTTGCGACAAAAGCAAATTAAACATTGGCAAAACAAGATATCATAGCAATTTTTGAGCAAAGCAAACAGGTAAAACAAATTGCAGCACAAATAGAAAATAATAAATCGGTTTCAATACCTTTTATTGATTCTTCTTTGCTTTCCTTTTTGCTTGCAGCAACTTATCAAGTGGTTGATAAACCTTTTTTGTTACTTTTTAGCACCAAAGAAGAAGCTGCTTATTATCTCAATGATTTAGAGCAATTGCTCGGTGAGAAAAATGTTTTATTTTTCCCAGGTTCCTATCGAAGACCTTATCAAATTGAATCGGTTGATAACGCTAATGTTTTACTTCGTTCAGAAGTGCTCAACCGTATAAGTTCTCGTAAGAAACCAAGTGTTATTGTCAGTTACCCAGATGCTTTATTTGAACAAGTTATTACCAAAACTGCCTTAGAAAAAAGCAGCTTAAAACTCAACTTAGGAGATACATTATCGTTAGATTTTATTCACGAAGTATTACACGAATACGGTTTTACTCGCGTTGATTTTGTAACTGAACCTGGAGAATTTGCCATTCGTGGTGGTATTGTTGATGTATTCTCCTTTAGTAATGACACGCCATTTCGAATTGAATTTTTTGGTGATGAGGTAGAGAGCATTCGTAGTTTTGATATCGAGACGCAATTATCTATTGCCAAATTAAAAAAAATAACCTTGATGCCTAACGTTGCTGATAAAACAGGAACTGAAAAACGCATTAGTTTTATTAAATATATTGGTTCAAAAACAATTGTTTATATTAAAGATGAACAAAAACTCTACGAACGTTTAAATTATTTCTTTGAGAAGGCACTAGCAAACTACACTGCATTATCAGAGGCGTTGCAACACAGTTCGCCTGAAATGTTGTTTTGTAAAAGCGAATTAATTCAAGAGCAGTTGAAGGAACAGCCTGTTATTAGGCAACAAGAAAATACAGACAATGCTTTTATTCAATGGAAACCGCAACCAACTTTCAACAAAAAATTTGAACTTCTAATTGATAACCTTAATAGTAATACTAACAAAGGAATAAAAAATTATATTTTTTGCGACAGTCAAAAACAAGCCCAACGTTTTTATGATATTTTTCAAGAAATAGACCAAAAAGTACAGTATAAAACCATTATACTTCCAATCTACAAAGGCTTTATAGATTATGATAATGCGCTGGCTTGTTATACCGATCATCAAATATTTGAACGCTATCATAAGTTTCATCTCAAATCACGCTTTGTAAAAAAACAAGCCTTAAACCTCAAAGAGTTAACCCAGCTTGAAGTTGGTGATTATGTGACACACATTGATCACGGAATAGGAAAATTTGGCGGTTTGCAAAAAATACAAGTTGAAGGCAAAGAACAAGAAGCGATCAAACTGATTTATGGCGAACGCGATATTCTTTATTTGAGTATTCACGCCTTGCATAAGATTTCAAAATACAATGGCAAAGACGGTAAAGCTCCCAAAATATACAAGCTAGGTTCTGCTACTTGGAAAAAAATTAAACAAAAAACCAAGGCGCGCGTTAAACATATTGCCTACAATCTGATACAGCTCTATGCCAAACGAAAACTACAAAAAGGCTATCAATATTTACCTGATAGTTATATGCAGCACGAGTTGGAAGCAAGTTTTATGTACGAAGATACACCCGATCAGTTCACAGCTATACAAGATGTAAAAAACGATATGGAAAACGAGCAGCCTATGGATAGATTGGTTTGTGGCGATGTGGGCTTTGGAAAAACAGAAGTCGCCATTCGTGCCGCTTTCAAAGCAGTTGACAATGGCAAGCAAGTAGCCGTTTTAGTACCAACAACCATATTGGCATTTCAGCATTTCAAAACCTTTAGCGCACGGTTAAAAGATTTTCCTGTTACGGTAGATTATCTCAATCGTTTTCGTACCACCAAACAACGCAATGAAGTGCTTGCAGGATTGGAAAGTGGCGCAGTAGATATTGTTATCGGTACGCATCAGCTAACTAATGCCAAAATAAAATACAAAGATTTAGGATTACTTATTATAGACGAAGAACAGAAATTTGGTGTTGCTGTAAAAGACAAACTCAAAACCATCAAAGCCAATGTAGATACACTTACACTCACGGCTACGCCGATACCGCGAACCTTGCAGTTTTCGCTTATGGCAGCTCGTGACATGTCTGTTATTCGTACCGCACCACCCAATCGTTACCCTATAGAAACAAAACTAGTGCGTTTTGACGAAGCAACCATTAGAGATGCTATAAGCTATGAGATAGCACGAAACGGACAAGTGTTTTTTATCCATAATCGTATCGAAAACATAAAAGAAGTCGCAGGTATGATACAGCGCCTTGTGCCACATGCTAAAGTAGGAATAGGTCATGGGCAAATGGATGGTAAAAAACTAGAGCAACTCATTTTTTCATTTATCAATGGTGAATTTGATGTTTTGGTAGCGACCACCATTATAGAAAGTGGACTTGATGTGCCCAATGCCAATACCATGATTATCAATAATGCCAACAATTTTGGATTATCTGACTTGCACCAAATGCGTGGTCGCGTAGGGCGCTCAAACAAAAAAGCATTTTGCTATTTCATTACGCCGCCATCACACAGTATGACTGATGATGCTCGAAAACGTATGCAAGCCATAGCTTCACATACCGAACTAGGAAGTGGTATCAATATAGCTATGAAAGATTTAGAAATACGCGGTGCAGGTGATTTATTAGGTGGTGAACAAAGTGGGTTTATCAATGAAATGGGCTTTGAAACGTATCAAAAAATACTCAATGAAGCCATTGATGAACTTAAAGAAAACGAATTTAAAGCACTCTATAAAGACGAATTAAAAAATAAAGATTACGTCAAAGACACCCAATTAGATACCGATTTTGAATTGCTATTTCCAGATGATTATATCAATGTTATCACTGAGCGCTTAAACTTATACAAAGCACTAAGCGAGCTAAAAACCGAAGCCGAAATAGAAATATTTAGTAAAAACCTCAAAGACCGTTTTGGTGAATTGCCAGTTCAAACCCTTGATTTACTCGATAGCGTTCGCCTCAAATGGCTGGCTAAATCATTAGGCTTTGAGCGTATTATCTTAAAAAACAAGATAATGGTTTGTTACTTTATCGCCAACCAACAGTCTGATTATTTCAATACACCAACTTTTATGAGCATTCTCCAATTTACTCAGCATAATCCGCAAATTTGCAGTATAAAAGAGAAACAGCGTAAATCAGGTCTTAAATTGCTATTGACATTCAAACAAATCACTAGCGTTCAAAAAGCCTTAGCAGTTTTTAAGAATATTTAGTATTATGGCGTGTCCTCAATTGTATTGAGGTCAGGCTTTCGCAAGTCGCTTTTTATAGTCTTTTTCAAAGACTATAAAAGAGCTTCAACGGTTGCTCAATCCTTCACGCAACTGGAGGGGTTCCAGGAAATCCAACAAATAATCCTGTTGAGCAAATCTTAGATACATACAATGTAACAAGTATGAAATTCTTTATCAATGCAGTAAATACTATAACAAGCGGTGTAGATTTTGTAGCTAACTATTCTAATATTGATTTTGCATCTGGTAAATTAGATATTAATTTTGCTGCTAACTTCAATAAAACAAAAATTGATGGTCAAATAGCAACACCTCAAATATTAGCAAGCAATGGCTATGATATTTTCAATAGAAAAGAGCAATCACGTATTTTATCTGCTAGACCAGATTCGAAAATATTATTAGGATTTGATTATAAGAAAAATAAATTAGGTGTTAATTTCAACAATACATACTTTGGTTCAGTGACTTGGCAACATGCTACAGATCCTGCAAAAGATCAAACATTTAAAGGAAAAGTGCTTACTGATTTAGGTTTCTCTTATACTTTCTCTAAGAAAATAAGTGCAAATCTAATGATTAACAATCTTCTTAATGTTTATCCAGATGAAATAGATACTAAAGGAGATGTTGTGACAGATCTTGGTGGACGTTTCAAATACCCTTGGGAAGTAAACCAATTCGGATTTAATGGAACTACTATTGCTGGTGGATTACATTTCACTTTCTAATACAAATTAAAAATTATTTTAAAAGCCTTGTTAATTCAAGGCTTTTTTTATGCAATAAAAACAAATAAATCAGTACTTTTGAATGCTAAAAATATAGAAAATGCAAAAAGTTATTCCTTTTAAAGCCATTCGCCCTGTCCGCGACAAGGTTGCCTTGGTTTCATCGCGTTCTTATGATAATTATTCGCACGCAGAACTTGGGGCTCAATTGAGTTTTAATCCCTATTCATTTTTACATATCATTGCGCAAAGTTTTAATAGTCACGAAGAATTACCTGCTGCCGAACGTTTTAAACGTATAGCAGCAACCTACATCGATTTTAAGAAGCAAGCATACTTTATTCAAGATGATCTGCCTACATATTACTTACACCAAATCACAAATGAAGACAGTTCTTTTTGTGGTATTATAGCAGGAACGGCAGCTCAAGATTATTTTGATGATACTATCAAAAAACACGAGAAAACATTGAGTAAAAGAGAACGCCTTTTTGAAAAGTACTTACGTGGCGTTGGTTTTAATGCAGAACCCGTATTGCTGACTTACAAAGACGATGAAGAGATAAACCAAATTACTTCAAAATACAAGCAACGACGCCCAGAGTATGAATTTGCAACGATGCAAAAACAAGTGCATAAATTGTGGCTTATTCAAGACCCAAAAGATATTGATAGTATTCAAAAATCATTTGAAAAACAAGACGCTCTATATATTGCAGATGGACATCATCGCTCGGCTTCTGCCGCTTTATTAGCCAAAGATTTAGCCGCAGAAAACCCAAACCATAATGGAGAAGAGGCTTATAACTTTTTTATGAGTTACCTCATTCCAGAAAGTCAAGTAAAACTTTATGAGTTTAACCGACTTATCAAAATGGAAACTGATTTTGATAGTACAGTTTTTCTTAAAACACTCAATCAAAATTTTGATGTTTTTGAAAAAGGAAATGGCATATACAAACCGCAAGAAAAACACGAATTTGCATTGTATACAAGCAACCAAGTTTATAGTATTAAGCTTAAAAAAGACCAATATCAAGCATCTAATGCATTAGAAGATTTAGATGTTCAAATTTTGTTTGATTTAATCTTAAAACCACTGCTTCATATTGAAGATCCACGTCATGACAAACGTCTTGCTTATTCTCATGGAAAAAAGAGCGACTATTATCTCAAAGAACAGGTTGATAGTGGCGACTTTACACTTGCTTTTGGTTTGTTTCCTATAGGTATAGATACGCTTAAAAACATTGCAGATGAGCAACTCACTATGCCTCCTAAAAGTACTTATATCAAACCAAAATTGCGAAGTGGATTGACTATTTATGAGTTTTAAGTTATGTACACACTTTCAATATATATATCAAAAAAAAATATTCTAAAAGTTTTACTCATTTCTAGTATTTTTGTTATTCTATCAGTATTAATTTTAGTAGATAAAAAATCAGAAAGTACAGAAAGCATTGTTATGTCATGGGCAGGGATTGTATTTTTTGGATTGGATTTATTATCTTTCTTTATAAATATTTTGATCAGAAACCACAAATCAATATTGATAAACACGGTATTTGGAGAAAAAATAATCAAAATGATAAGTTGTTTTGGGAACAAATTACAGCTATAGCTGTAAGTGAGATTCAGGGACAACATATAATGAAATTCGAGCTTATACCTAATGTGTTAACTGATAATAAAAAATTCATTAAATCAGTAGTTCTTAATTCATTAGACATTGATAAAGCTGCATTTATCACTTTGATAGATAGACTAATTCGTAGTGAAAAAGAAAAACGAGACTTGTTGATTCAATCGTTTAAAAATAAGGAATTTACACCTGTTAAAGCTTCTAAAAACTATATTATTTTTTATCTGTTTATTAGTGTGATTCTTTTTTATCTAACAAAAAATTACAAAGTAGCATTTTTAATATATATTGGTGTTTTGGGTATTGCATCTTTAGCGGTTAGATGGTATTCGTATAGTGATAAAAAACCTACATTAATTAAACATGCTGCTACAGTTGTTTATTTAGGTTTTGTTAATTTAGCATTGCTATTACTCAGTTTCACAGCTACAAAACACCTAAAAAAAAGCACAAAATACAAACTAACTACTAGTATAGAGCGGTATTATAAAATTCATCATCACTATCCAAAAACTATAGACAGTATTGCAAAAAGTAGTGAATTGAATTTTTTGGAAACTTATTTTTTAGATGAATTTGAATATAAAAATCTTAAAGATAGTTATGTGTTGCAGAAGAAAAAGTGATACTACTAATTCAACTTTAAAACTGCTGAAACCAATAATTCTGCAACACGTTTTGAAGCGCTTCCGCCACCTAATTTTGTAATTAGATTGTCATAATCTTGAAGTAATTTTGCTTTAACATCAGTTTGCATGATGTTGTGTAAAGCTTCTTCCAAGCGTTTTGAATTAAAATCACTTTGGATTAATTCTTCAACAATTTCCTCATCCATTATAAGGTTAACCAATGAAATATACTTCAAATCAACAAGTCGTTTTCCTATTTGATATGAGATAAAACTACCTTTGTAACAGACCACTTGCGGTACACGAAACAAAGCTGTTTCAAGCGTTGCAGTTCCAGATGTAACCAAAGCAAAACTGGCGTTTTCTAACAAATCATATGTAGCGCCATAAATAATTTTTACAGTAGTATTTTTTATGATACTTTTATAAAAAGCTTTCTCTTGTGACGGCGCTCCTGCTATTACAAATTGATAAGCAGTGAATTTTGGAATCATTTCAAGCATTACAGCAAGCATTTTGCTTATTTCTTGCTTTCTACTTCCTGGCAATAAGGCAATAATTGGTCTGTTATCCAAATTATGATAAACTCCAAAATCTCCTTTTGCTTTTCGATTAGCTATAGCATCTAGCAAAGGATGCCCAACATAATGTACAGGAAACTGATGCTTGGTTTCATAAAAATCTTTTTCAAACGGCAAGATAACATACATGGCATCAACATCACGTTTTATTTTATGGATTCTATTCTCTTTCCAAGCCCAAATTTGAGGTGAAATATAATAATGTACAGCAATGCCGTGTTCTTTTGCAAAAGTAGCTATTCGCATATTGAATCCGGGATAATCAATCAAGATTAATGCATCAGGTTTATAGGCAATAATATCTTTTTTAGCCAATTTCATATTACCCAAAATAGTGCGTATATTTAGTAATACTTCTACGAAGCCCATAAATGCAAGTTCACGATAATGTTTTACCAAAGTACCGCCTTGTGCTTGCATCAAATCACCACCCCAACAGCGAAATTCACTATTTTTATCAGTGGTTTTGATAGCACGCATTAAATTGGAAGCATGTAAATCTCCTGAGGCTTCTCCTGCTATAATATAATACTTCATAGGGTAAAAAATTAGATTACAAAAATGCGCATTTCTATGCTATAAAAAAAATTAGTTTTTTAAAACCTTAGTTCCAATAGCACAATGTAGACATTTGCGTTTACTACAGTAGTTTGTGTAGAGTTGTAAAAAAGCCTGACTCTCTTGTGCATTTTGTATTGGAACACCTAATTGTTCAAAACGATCGAGTATATTGTTTTTCTCTTTTTTTAATCCTTGAATAAGCTGTAATAACGCGGTTGCATCTGTTGTTTGGTGTTTTTTATGATAATAAAATTGAAATGGTACTATGGTGTTGATTAGCACTAAATCTATAAATGATTTGGTCAATTTTTTAATTCTTTTTTTGGAACTTAAATCAAAATTATAATGCGTTTCCCAATAGATAGAAGTAGCAACTTCAAAAAGTTGATATGCTTCTTCTGGTGTTTTTAAAGCTATGACAGCAGCTACTAACTGTTTGTTTTTAACATACAAAGCAACCAATTGGGATAAACGAATGGTAGGGAAATTAGCTGGTCGGAGCTTAAAAAAATGAACAGACTCTTGTGATGGTTCTAGCTTGTATTTTTTTTGATAGTATTGATATTCAGAAAGTAATTGTTTGAAATAGATGTCATTATATGTTTTTTGAAGTAATCCTGCTTGTCCAAAAAGCAAAGCTTCAAGTGCTAAGGATTTATCTATTTCTTTGCGAAACACAGCAAACGGAATACTTTTGGCCAAAGCATAAAATGCTTGTCCATTAATTTTTAAACCAAAATTTTTAAGCAATAAGTGAAAAAGTGTTGCTTCCCAGTCATTATTAGTTGCCATTAATAATGCTTCTATATGTGTTGTTTTATCCCGTAAACGCTCAAAATAAAGCCTTTCTAACCAATTTGAAAGTGTGAAATTATCAATTTGTTTTATTTGATTTTCACAGTTTATAAAAGTTTTGTTTTTATCGAATAATTGTTGATAATTATCTAATACCGATTTTGGAACCAAGCCCTTGAGAACAAGCGTAGGAATAGGCGAATTGTCTTTTCTATAAATTTCTGCATCGTGTTCCCAGACCACATGAAGAATAACATTGTCATAGTTACTATCTTCTTGATGTTGATGCAAATACCAATCACTACTTTTGAGATGTATTTCTACATTTCCTGCCCAAAGTTGCTTTCCAATTTCAATTTTTGCATTAAAAAAATCTGCTCCAGCATGTAGATTATGCGTTCCTTTGTTATGTATTATTATTGCTTCTCCTGTAGTCGTCTTTATAGCACTACCAAGATAAAAAAATTGCCACACATAATGTAAAAAGTCTTCACGCATTTTTGCTTTGCATTAAAATCTAAAGTACTTCTTTATCAAAGACAAGCGGCAACAAATTTGCTAAAGATTTGGTTTTGTATATCTCGCCTTCTTCTCCCATAAAGAAAATTACTATAGGGCTTTTTTGTTTCACTTCGTATTCAGCAATGGACTGTCTGCAAGCACCACAAGGAGGAACGGGTGATTTAATCACTTGTTTCTCTGATTTTATGGTTAGTGCCATTTTAACCATTTTGACATCTGGAAAATCGGAATGCGCTTTCCAAATGGCTACACGCTCGGCGCACATTCCTGAAGGGTAAGCAGCATTTTCTTGATTGTTACCCAATATTATTTCGCCATTTTCTAATAATAATGCCGCACCTACTTTAAACTTTGAATAGGGAGCGTACGCTTTATCACAAGCTACTTTGGCTTGAATCATCAGACTTTTATCATCTTTTTGGAGTTCGTCTATTGATTCATAGACAGCAAGTTTTGTTTGTATCGTTAGTTCTTTCAAATTATATTATTTTGTTAAACAACATCCTCATAAACGATTACAAGGAATCAAAGATACAAAATAAAGTGAATTAGCAAGCAAAATAGTTGTAAAATAGAAAAAAGTCAATTCATTACAAATTGACTTTTCATAGGTTTGTTTACTATTAATAGATATATTATCATAATATGATACAAATATACAATGTCAGATTTAGCTTATAATAATTAATGTATCAAGTGTTTAAAAAACTATATAAACTGGAATAATTTGCTTGTGTAATGTCTTTTACTAGTTCTAATTGTAATTTTTTTTATAAATAAAATAAAAAACATTTTCTTCTTTTATAATCTATATTTTTACTGTACTTTTGTTCTTATTTAGAATCAATCCAAATAAGAAATTTTTAATTAATTAGTATTTTGAAAAAATATACAGAGGAAGATTTAAAAGAAGATTTAGTCAATCAAGAGTATGAATATGGTTTTTACTCCGATATTGAGGCGGACAAATTTCCTAATGGTATCGACGAATCTGTGGTAATTGCGCTTTCTAAGAAAAAGAACGAACCACAATGGATGACTGATTGGCGTTTGGAGGCTTTTCGTATTTGGAAAAGTATGGAAGAACCTGATTGGGCAAATGTGAATTACGAAAAACCAGATTTTCAAGCGATAAGTTATTATTCTGCTCCAAAATCAAAACCCAAGTTAAACAGTTTGGATGAAGCCGATCCTGAGTTGTTAAAAACATTTGAAAAACTTGGCATTTCATTAGCAGAGCAAAAACGATTGGCAAATGTAGCCATAGATATTGTAATGGATTCGGTTTCTGTAGCAACTACGTTCAAAAAAACATTAGCAGAAAAAGGCATTATTTTTTGTCCTATTTCTGAAGCCATACAAGAACATCCTGAATTGGTCAAAAAATATCTTGGAACTATAGTGCCACAAACAGATAATTTTTATGCAGCATTAAACTCCGCAGTCTTTACCGATGGTAGTTTTTGTTACATCCCAAAAGGCGTGCGTTGTCCAATGGAACTTTCTACCTATTTTAGAATCAATGAAGGTGGAACGGGGCAGTTTGAGCGTACTTTAGTTATAGCAGATGAAGGTAGCTATGTGAGCTATCTCGAAGGTTGTACTGCGCCAGCTCGTGATGAAAATCAGTTACATGCCGCTGTTGTGGAGCTTATAGCATTAGACGATGCCGAAATAAAATATTCTACTGTGCAAAATTGGTATCCTGGTGATGAAAACGGAAGTGGAGGTGTTTATAATTTTGTGACCAAACGTGGAATCTGTCATACCAATTCCAAAATATCGTGGACACAAGTAGAGACTGGTTCTGCTGTAACTTGGAAATATCCAAGCTGTGTGTTAAAAGGCGATAATTCAGTGGGCGAATTTTATTCTATAGCTGTAACCAACAACCATCAGCAAGCAGATACGGGAACCAAAATGCTACATATTGGTAATAATACACGAAGTACTATAATATCTAAAGGTGTTTCTGCTGGAAAATCACAAAATTCATATCGTGGTTTGGTAAAAATAAATAAAAATGCTAAAAATGCACGTAATTTTTCACAATGTGATTCCTTGCTAATGGGTGATTTATGTGGCGCACATACTTTCCCTTATATTGAGGCAAGTAATAGCTCAGCACAAATAGAGCACGAAGCAACTACAAGCAAAATTGGTGAAGATCAACTTTTTTATTGTAATCAAAGAGGTATTGATACAGAACGTGCTATTGCTTTAATCGTTAATGGATTTAGTAAAGAAGTGTTAAATAAACTACCTATGGAATTTGCTGTTGAAGCACGTAAACTGCTAGAAATATCATTAGAAGGTAGTGTAGGTTAATTAAGAATAATAAAAAAATAAGCCTTTCAATTAAAAGGAATAAAATTATGTTACAGATAAAAAATATTCACGCAAGTGTAAATAATAAAGAAATACTCAAAGGCATTAATCTTGCTATCAAAGCAGGAGAAGTACATGCGATAATGGGTCCCAATGGTGCTGGAAAAAGCACCTTATCTAGTGTTGTTGCAGGTAATGAAAATTTTGAAGTAAGCCAAGGAAATATTGTTCTTGATGGCGAAGAATTAACTGAACTTTCTGCAGACCAACGCGCGCATAAAGGTGTGTTTGTTTCGTTTCAATATCCTGTAGAGATTCCTGGAGTAAGTACGACAAATTTTATAAAAACTGCTGTAAGCGAGAAACGCAAAGCCTTAGGATTGCCAGAACTAGCAGCCAAAGATTTTTTAAAAATGCTTCGTGAGAAAGCGGCGCTATTGCAGATGGATCAGAAATTTCTTTCGCGCTCATTGAACGAAGGTTTTTCTGGTGGGGAGAAAAAACGTAATGAAATATTTCAAATGGCAATGCTTGAACCAAAACTTGCCATCTTAGACGAAACCGATTCGGGACTTGATATTGATGCTTTGAAAGTAGTGGCAAACGGCGTTAATGCCTTAAAAAGTAAAGATAATGCAGTATTGGTTATTACGCATTATCAGCGTTTATTAGATTATATCGTTCCTGATTTTGTACATGTTTTACATGACGGAAAAATCATTAAATCGGGCGGTAAAGAACTGGCTTTGGAGTTGGAAGAAAAAGGATATGATTGGTTGATTAAATAAAGCTAAAATGGACAATAACGATATTAAAATTGCATTTGATGCATTTATAAAACAACATGCGCCAGACGTTTTAACAGCAAAACGAAAAGAAGCTTTTGAAACTTTTACAACAAAAGGATTTCCTACAAAAAAAATAGAAAATTGGAAATACACTTCTTTAAAAGCGGTATTGAAACCCAATTACGCTACTGTAAATACAGTTTCAGATAATACTTTGGAACAAGTTGAAGCATTATTAGCGGCTAAATCAGAAACCTATAAATTGGTATTTGTTAATGGTGTTTTTCAAGAACAATTATCTGATATTACTGAAGAAATAAATGTTTTCTCTAATGTTTTAAAAGCAAGTAACACAGAAATTAACCAATATTTTGATACAATTAGTGATAGCAGTGAAGCTATGGTCAATCTGAATACTGCTTTTGCTTCATCAGGTGCTTTTATTACACTTGCAAATAATAAAATACTAGCTAAACCAATTGAATTATTGTTTTTTGCTAAAGCAGAAACTCCAGTTTTCTTACAAGCTCGAAACCTCATTCGTGTAGGAGAAAACACACACGCCAATATTATAGAGAAACACATCAATCTTGGCGAAGCAATTGTATTGACTAATGCTGTTACCGAATTATTTGCTGCAGCATCTTCGCACGTGCAGTATACAAAACTACAAAATGATAGTTTGCTATCAAACCTTGTAGATAATACCTCTGTTTCGCAACAAAAAGATAGTATTGTAACGGTGAATACCTTTTCTTTTGGAGGTAAATTTACTCGTAATAACCTCACCTTTCATCAATATGGATCGCACTGTGATAGTGTACTGAATGGTTTGAGTATTTTGGATGGAAAACAGTTTGTTGATAATCATACCTTAGTCAATCACAATGTACCAGATTGTGAGAGTCACGAACTGTATAATGCTATTTACGATGAAAAATCGACTGGTGTTTTCAATGGTAAGGTTATCGTAAAGCAAGCAGCTCAAAAAACGAATGCTTATCAACAAAATAAAAACATTTTACTATCCGATACTTCTAATGTTTATGCTAAACCCCAATTGGAGATTTTTGCAGATGATGTAAAATGTTCGCACGGCTGTACTATTGGTCAATTGGATGATAAGGTACTTTTTTATATGAAACAACGTGGTATTCCTAAAGCTAAAGCTAAGGCATTACTTTTCTATGCATTTGCTAATGAAAATGTAAAAGCGGTTAAAATACCGGCATTACGTAATGAAATAACGCATATTATTGCATCAAAATTAGATGTTACCTTTGACTTAGAAGTGTAGTTTATAGGTAATTAAAAAAAAATCTATCATCGAACGAATGTGAGATGTGTCAATAATGTTTTATGTAAGTGTAGTTGTGGATTTCAAGGTACTTGCCTTTCAATATATCACTAAACTTTGTTCAAAGATACAAACTTTAAATTAAGCACAAAACCTGCAATTATGTTTACATTTTGTTAGCATTTCGTTTTTATTTCCAAAACTGCCACCACTTATTTTCGATAGAATTAGGTGATGTTTTTATTAGATTATAATTGTTTATTTTGGAATTTATCATATTTAACTCTTTCAACATCTGCGTATTAGTTCTTGAGTCAACTTTGTCTGGGTCAAAACGGCATAACATTTTAAATCTCTCTAATGGCATTCTTTTATTTATTTGCTTTGATAAATTAGGGCGATTTGAAATTTCCGTGATTATAGCGAATAAATTTATAAATTTTCGACTATCATTCTTATGTGCCCAAGGATTTAGAAAAACATTTAGTTGATTTTTTTGTGCAAACTCAATTATTTTATCAAAGTATTGAAATAGCTCATCATCAGAGAATTTATTTGATAAATCTTCTTTAGATATTGGATTATTAATATTATAGATTTGCTTTTCACTTTCAGCCGAGCCTTTATTTGTGCTAAAAACATATCTTATCGCTTTTTCATCAGGTTCGATATCCCAAAATCTTTTTCCGATTACCACTTCTATTTGATTCCAAATAATTTCAGATGTGTCTTCAGATTTATCTTCTACGTCAAGTTTTTTTCCTTCATTCTGCATTCTTTCACCATTAACTTCCATAATTGACCGTTTCTCAATTCCTTTCTCGCAATAATTTAGATTAAAAGCCATAGAGTTTTCAGAGAGTGCAAATGTCAAAGTGTTGTCTTCTTTTAATTCAAAAGATTCAGTACACATATCCATACTAATGAAGAGCAAAGTTCCTTTTTCTGAAAAATAAACATCACAAATTCCATCTTCTGTCCAATTTGAAGAAGCCGTTTCAAAATTTATTTCAGATTGTTTTTTAAGATTCCAACCTAATTCTTTTTGTAGCTGCTCGAATTCACTTTCGTAATTTTTGTTTATTGCTAAACCTGATATATTAAATCCCATATTTTATTTATTGTTGTAGTGTTTTTTTTTAATGAATGCTAACATTATAATAAATCTAATACACGTTCTAGCTGCATACCACGAGAGCCTTTGATGAGTATGGTTGCGTTACTTATTTCAGCATTAGATAGTGTATCTTTTAAAGCATTAAATGTTTCGAATTTTTGGTGACTGGTTTTTGTTTTGAAGTAATTTTCACCAACTAAAAACACATGTTCAAAAGCTAATGTTTGAAGTAAATCTACTATATTCTGATGTTCAACAGCGCTAGATGTACCAAGCTCGAACATATCGCCTAGTATAATGACTTTTTTTGTTGCTTCAAGATTTACAAAATTTGCTAAAGCTGCTTGCGTGCTTGTTGGGTTGGCATTATACGCATCGAGTATAATGTTGTTTGTTCCTTTTTGAATCAGTTGTGAACGGTTATTATTAGGAATGTATTTCTCAATGCCATCTTTGATGGCTACTGTTGGCACTTTAAAGAAAGCTCCAATAGCTATAGCGGCTGCTATGTTATTAAAATTGTACGTTCCTATAAGGTTACTTTTGATACTTGTATCGTCATAATTAGCCACCACAAAAGGTGCTGTTTTTTCAAGCGCAATGGTGTATTGACAAGTGTCTGATGATCCGAAAGTTATAGTATTGCTATCAGCTTTAGTCAAAATGACTTGTTTGTCATCATTAGCATTAATAAATTTCAAACCATCATTATGATTGATAAAATCATAGAGTTCACTTTTAGCTTGTATTACTCCTTCTAAACTGCCAAAACCTTCAAGATGTGCTTTTCCAAAATTGGTAATATAACCAAATACAGGCTGCGCAATGTTACACAAAAAAGCAATTTCTTTAGGATGATTGGCGCCCATTTCTACTATTACAACTTCGGTAGCTGCATTAATACGAAGCAATGTAAGCGGTACACCAATATGATTGTTGAGATTTCCTATTGTAGCTATAGTTTTGTACTTTTCTTTTAGTACGGCATCAATCAGTTCTTTGGTTGTTGTTTTTCCGTTACTTCCTGTAAGTCCAATAATAGGAATATTGAACTGTTCACGATGATATTTTGCTAATGCTTGAAGTGTTTCCAATGCATCGTCAACCAAAATGAGATGCTCATTATTAGCATCATAATAAGATACACTGTCTATTACGGCATATTTTGCGCCATTTTCAAGTGCTTGCTGCGCATATTTGTTTCCATCGAAATTAGCACCTTTTAAAGCAAAAAATAAGGTATTCTCTGTTATACTTCTTGAATCGGTGCTTATAGTTAAATTATTCTCAACAAAGTGTTTATGTAGGTTCTCTAGTGTCATTTAAAGTGTTCTTTATTTAAAAAAAGTATAACAAAAATCTACAGTTTAAACTAGATAATCTTCATCTTTGTTTAAAATGGCTTCTTCATCTGTATTAAGTTTTAAATCACCAGCAATTTTATGTTTAGTTGGTCTTTGGAAAATAAAGACTATTAATAAAACGATTAAATATAATGCGTTGGTTTCTTCAACAAAGAGTAAGAAAAAGAAAGCAAATTCCAATATAGCTAATTTTATAAGCATAGCTGTTTGGTATTTTGTAAATTTTGCTCTTAGCCCTTCATCTGTTTGTATCTTTTTCAGATTGGCATTGTATAAAATATAAGCCAAGACTATCGCTCCAAATGTAATTCCAAGATGCAAGGTATTAATGTCTTGAAAATTAAAGGCTAATAATTCTTTATAATTAAAACCTTTAATAAAATAAAACACTGCAACTTGCCCCATTAATAATGCAAGAAAAATTGTATTAATTGTTTTTAAAAATACACCTACTTTCATATTATTGTATAGTTTTCTTTACAGCTTTCACAACATCGTTTGCATTAGGCAACCATTCTTCTAGTAATACAGGAGAGAATGGTGCTGGTGTATCTGCGGTAGTAATACGCTCAATTGGTGCGTCCAAAAAGTCAAAAGCGCGTTCTTGTACTTGATAGGTTATTTCTGAAGACACACTGGCAAAAGGCCATGCTTCTTCCAAAATCACCAAACGGTTTGTTTTTTTAACCGATTCGATAATGGTATCAAAATCTAAAGGTCTTACAGTACGCAGGTCAATAACCTCTATATTAATACCTTCTTCTGCAAGGATATCTGCTGCTTTATAAGCTTCTTTTATTATTTTTCCAAAAGAAACAACGGTACACGCGTCACCTGCTCTTTTGATATCTGCTACACCAATAGGTAAGATGTATTCGCCTTCTGGTATTTCTCCTTTGTCACCATACATTTGTTCTGATTCCATAAAGATAACAGGGTCATCATCACGAATGGCAGCTTTTAATAAGCCTTTGGCGTCATAAGGGTTTGAAGGCACAACTACTTTAAGTCCTGGCGTATTGGCATACCAATTTTCAAAAGCTTGAGAGTGTGTTGCTGCTAACTGTCCTGCAGAAGCTGTAGGTCCTCTAAAAACAATTGGTATATTGAATTGTCCACCACTCATTTGGCGCATTTTTGCAGCATTATTAAT
The DNA here is from genome assembly GCA_027073495.1 of Flavobacteriaceae bacterium. Taxonomy (GTDB): domain Bacteria; phylum Bacteroidota; class Bacteroidia; order Flavobacteriales; family Flavobacteriaceae; genus JALSVQ01. The sequence goes on from JALSVQ010000124.1 coordinate 83,223, forward strand.
TATCTGATCTATGGTAACTAGCGAAAAGTTAAAAGTCATATATTCTACAATTGGTCTGTTGCCGTTCATTGCTGAACCGATAGCAATACCCGTGAAACCAACTTCTGCAATAGGAGTGTCAATTACGCGCTTTGCTCCAAATTCATCAAGCATTCCTTTTGATGCTTTATAAGCGCCATTGTATTCTGCTACTTCTTCTCCTAAAAGAAAAACACTTTCATCACGACGCATTTCTTCACTCATTGCTTCGGCTATAGCCTCTCTAAACTGTACTGTTCTCATCTGAATTCTATATTTAAGACTACAAAAATACTATTTTTCTGTTAGGAAATAAACTTTTTATCATATTTTGAAAGTAGTAATTTAAAAAATAGTATCCTAAAGCATAATTGCAGATTTTAAATGCATTTTTTGAGAAGTATTAAACTCAAAGTCAGCACAAAACCTGCAATTATTAATAAGCTAATTAAATATTTATTTTTTCATGATTTTTTTCATTCCATAATCTCCATTTACGGTTGTTATTTTCACAAGGTAGAAACCTTGTGCTAGATTAGAAATATCAATACTGTTTTTTAATGTGTTTTTTTGAACTAACTGTCCTAATTTACTATAAACTTCAATGCTAACAATTTCTTGTTCTGAGTTTATATTCAATACATTTTCTGTTGGCACTGGGTATACTGAAAAATCAACTAATGAATTGTCAACTACAGCTAAAGCATCACAATCTGTTGAAAAACTACAAATAGCATCGATTTGCGTCCAGTTTGCTGTTGAATATGCCACGTCATCCACTTCAATGCAGGTTAAGTTAGGATTATTATTTGCCTTGAAAAGATAAGTACCTGAACTAGTAATATTTGTATTATTTCCGTTTTTCACATTCAATGATGAAATTAAAGTATTATCTACCCAACAGATTCTCAAATCATTATTATTGCTTAAATCCAAAGAGCCTGTAAAATCATTATGAGCACCAGATATAGCATTTCCATTACCAATGGAAAAATATTTTAAATTTGACCAATCTGAAAAAACATCAGAAATATCTCCTGATAATTGATTTCCATTGACCCAAAATGAACGCATAACAGTTAGGTTAGAAAAACTTGCAGGGATAGTTCCTGTAAGTTGATTGTCTTCTAACCCTATCAAAGTTAAATTGACACAGTTCCCAATTTCAGAAGGAATATTTCCTGAAAGATTATTTTCCCAAAAGTGTAAAAATGTCAAGTGTGTTAAATTGTATTTTACGAGCGAGGTCTAGGTTTATTATAAATCATAAAAACATTAATAAATCTTGTATAAACGATTAACCAATTGGAATAATTCAGGAAATTTTGATTGAAATAATTCTGGAGTTTCAAAATAATTTTCTGTGATTACAGCAAGAAACTCATATTTGTTTTCAAAGGCATAGTCCTCTAAAGTAATTTTCATATTTTAAAAGAATTACCATAGATTTATTTTCTAAAATACGAGTTATTTTATCAAAATCAGAAATAAATTGAATAGGTAAGCACTAAATTCTCACGTGCAATATAGTTGTGATGCTTGATAAAATTGAGCACTCTATACTCAAATTTTCGTTTTTCATAATCATATAAAGATGATTAAAATTATTACATTTAGTAACAGTTACTGTTTTGGTGAATGCTATTTTTATCACTTTTCATTTATCATTACTCAACCTCCAAATTTACTACTCTTAAATCTTCTATCAGTTGCTGTATGCGTTGCGCATCACCAAGGCGAATATGAAGTATGAATTCGCATTGCATTTCCATATTTTGAGAAACAACATTGAGATTGTGTGCTTTGATAATACGCATCACTTTGTTCATAGCAAATAACAAATGAAAGTAATTTTTTTGTCCTTACGTAAAATTGTTCCTAACCGTTTTCTTTGCATCTGCTATTATTTCTTTTGGGTACTCATACAAATCTAATATTTTTATAGCATTTCTTGTTTTAAGTTTTCCTTTTTTTAGTTTATGGTCAAAAAATAGTTTTTCATTAACTATTTGTTCGGAAAAATAAAATAATTCAAAATTATTATCTTCTAAAAGTGTTGTTAATTCTATATCGTGAGTAGAAACGAAAACAAAATTATTCCCTTTGTTTAAGTATGATAAAATTGCTTTTCCTCCAGCTATTCTTTCTATAGTGTTTGTGCCTTTAAAAATCTCATCAAGAACAAAAAAACAAGGATTATTATCGCTCGATGCATCAATTAATTCTTTAATTGTTAATACTTCTTTCAGATAGTAACTTGTTTCATCAAGTAAATCATCTGTTATTCTAATTGATGAATAAACTTTATAAAATGGGATTGTAAACGTTTTTGCAAATGCTATATTTAAAGTCTGTGCAATAATACTATTAACAGCCACCATTCTTATAAAAGTAGTCTTCCCCGACATATTTGAACCTGTTAAAAGTAAACTTTTTTCATTCAACATTATACTATTAGAAATACAATTTTCAATTAATGGGTGTGTTATTTCTATAATTTTCATTCTTTTCTCGTTTGTAAAACTGGGCTTACAAATAGCATTATTCTGATATTTCACAGAGGCTATAGCGATTCCACAATCTATTTCTCCAATAAATCTAAAGAGATTATCTATATCTTCTCTTTTTGCTACAATATCATCAATAACACTGTAAAAAAGAATTGATTCAATATTAAAAAGGATTTTAATCAGCTCAATAATAAACCATGCAAAAGCTGTAGCAGGACTATTTAAGTGTCTATTAAATGATATAAACTTTGTTTTTAGACGAATTTCTTGTATTTTGGAAATGAAATTTAAGTTTTTAAAATGCTTTTTTATTACTGGGTAATTTAATAGTTTTTCAGCTACTTTTAACGCTTTATTTAATTGACTTACAGCATTAATGTAGTAAATTATATGGTGTTTAGTTCTGTAATGAAGAGTGAAATTCACCATAAAAACAGGCAATAAGAAAAGAAAAAAAACAGGGTTTATAAAACCATAAGAAAAGGAAAAAAAGGATAAAATGGATAGTAGTATTAAATATTTATTATAAGAAGGTTTTTTAATTGCTTCATCATGAATTAATTTTTCTAAATCATAGGTGTAACTAGAACTTAATTTCGATAATTCTAATTGACAATTAATTCGTGTATTTTTATCATTTTCAAATAGTTGAGTTAATGATTCAAATTTCAGAAGTTTCGCTTCGTTTTTAATAACTCTAATTTTGTAATATAGATACTGTTGTCCAATTTTAGATGTTGTCCTATCTAAATACTTAAATAAATCATTAATGTCTAAATCATCCTTTATTTGATTTGAAATAATATGATATGTATTATCTTTCTTAGTAGAATTTTGAAAGTACTTTCCTATTATTTCAAAATTGTAATATTCATTATTTTTAATTTTACCCCAACTATTATTAAAATCAGTTATTAATCTTTTTTTATTTTTTACATTAATGTAGTTAATATAAAGTATTAAGGCTAGTGAAATGAACGCAATAGAATAGATGATGTACATAGTGATTTAAGAAAAAATGCTAAACTTATTTTGATTAATAACACTCTTTTTGAAATTGCTGTATATTGAAATGGAATTTTCAACATTAATTCTTGTTAAACAAATAGTTTTCAATTTACAACTTGAGCAATTTGGGCAATTTATTAAAGTTTCAGGTTTTATTTAGTGTAAAGATATATATATATTTTAAGAAAAAACAAGTAAAATCGTTTTTTTTTTTTATTTTAGGTAAATAATTAAAAATCAGAAATTTAATGTAAAATTTTAATTAAGGTTGTTGCTATCGTTTTACTTAATAAAAGTATTAAAGCTATAACTCTTAAGAGCGAATATATGAGAAATTCTTACTCCACCTCCAAATCTACTACTCGTAAATCTTCAAACAGTTGCTGTATGCGCTGCGCATCACTAAGGCGAATATGGAGTATAAATTCACATTGCATTTCCATTTTTTGTGAAACAACATTGAGATTGTGTGCTTTGATAATACGCATTACTTTGTTCATAACGGCATATTCAAATGTCAATGTAAAGACTTTGTCGATGGTTTTACTGACTATAGTTGCGGCTTCCAAGGCTTCTTTTGCGCCTGTTCTATAAGCATTAATTAAACCACCAACGCCCAGTTTTGTTCCTCCAAAATAGCGAACCACTATTATGAGAATATTAGTTACATCATAGCTTACGAGTTGCCCTAAAATGGGATTTCCAGCCGAATTGCTAGGTTCGCCATCATCATTGGCACGCGTACGAATAGTGCTTGTTCCTAAACGCCAAGCATAGCACCAATGACGTGCGGTATGATGCTCTTTTTTTAATGTATGAATATGTTCCTTGACTTCATCTTCATGAGTAATAGGAAAAGCGTAGCCAATAAATTTACTTCCGCGATCTTTAAAAATTTCACCAACTGAAGGAGTTATAATAGTTTTGTATGTGTCTTGCAGACTATCCATTGATAAGTGCTAAAAAGGCTTCTTCTGACAATATAGTAACTGTGCCGAGAGCTTCTGCTTTTTTAAGTTTTGATCCTGCTTTTTCGCCAACAACAAGATAATTGAGGTTTTTACTCACTGAACTGCTGTTTTTTCCACCATTTTCTTCGACCATTTGTTGGGCATCGCCACGTGTAAAAAGACTTAGTTTTCCTGTAAACAAGAATGTTTTACCAGCTAATTTATCCGATAGTGTTTCTTGCGCTGTTTCATCTATAGCAAATTGCAAACCTGCTTGGCGCAAACGTTCAATAATAGCAAGGTAGCGTTCATCTTTAAAATGAGCTATAACACTTGCTGCTATTTTATCGCCTATTTCGTTTACAGCCGTGAGTGTTTCAAAATCGGCAAGCATTAATTGATCTATGTTTTTGAAATGACGTGCAAGTACTTTGGCTACTGTAGCACCTACAAAACGAATACCAATACCAAACAGTACTTTTTCAAATGGCGCTTGCTTAGAAGCAGCAATACCGTTGATGATATTGTCAGCAGATTTTTCTGCCATACGCTCTAATGGAAGTAATTGTTCTTTGGTTAAAGTATATAAATCTGCTATAGTAAGAATTAATTTTTCTTCAAATAATAGATTAACAGTTTCAGCGCCCAAACCATCTATATTTAAAGCCTTTCGGCTAATAAAATGTTGTATTTTTCCTGTTAATTGTGGCGTACAACCCCATTCGTTGGGGCAAAAATGTTTGGCATCGTTTTCTTTGCGTTCTAATGTTGTACCGCATGAAGGACATTGCTCAATATAAGCAACGGGTAGGGCAGAAGCAGCTCTTTTGCTAAAATCTATTCCTACAATTTTTGGGATAATTTCGCCGCCTTTCTCTACATAAACAGTATCATTTTGGTATAAATCTAATTTTTCTATTTGATCTCTGTTATGCAATGATGCGCGTCTTACCACTGTGCCTGCTAGTTGTACTGCTTCAAGATTGGCAACAGGAGTGATGGCGCCAGTACGTCCCACTTGGTAGTCAATAGCAATAAGTTTGGTACTTACTTGCTCAGCTTTAAATTTATAGGCAATTGCCCAACGTGGCGATTTGGCAGTATAGCCAAGTTCTTCTTGTTGGTCAAAACTGTTTACTTTTATCACAACACCATCCGTTTCGTAAGGCAAATCAAAACGTGCATTGTCCCAATAATTAACATAAGCAAGTACTTCTGCTATACTATTGCATAATTTGGCAGTTTGAGGCACTTTAAAACCCCATTTTTTAGCTTGTTCAAGGGCTTCGAATTGCGTGTTGAAAGGCAAATCTTTTCCGACTACAAAATACATCAGCGCATCGAGTGGGCGCTTGGCGGTTTCGCTACTGTCTTTGAGTTTTAAACTACCACTAGCTGTATTTCTCGGGTTTGAATACGGTTCTTCTCCTTGGGCAATGCGTGCCGAATTGAGTTTATTGAACCCAGCAAAAGGCATTACTATTTCGCCACGAATATCAAAGCGAGCTGGATAGTTATCGCCTTTGAGCTGAAGCGGAATACTTTTTATAGTTTTTATATTATGCGTTACATTATCGCCTTGAACACCATCGCCACGTGTTACTGCACGGAGCAAAGCGCCATCTTGATAAGTTAAGCTAATGGATGCGCCATCGTATTTGAGCTCACAAGTAAATTGAACGTTCGCATCTTCTGCCAATACTTTTTTAATACGTGCTTCCCAATCTAATAAATCATCTTTAGAATACGAATTGGCTAAAGAATACATGCTGTAATCGTGCTTTACGGTTTCAAAATTGGAAGTGACATTGCCTCCAACACGCTGCGTTGGTGAATTTTTATCAAAATATTCAGGATATTGTGTTTCTAGATCTTGTAATTCTTTGAGTAATGTATCAAATTCATAATCTGAAACAGTTGGTTTGTCCAAGATATAATAATTGTGATTGTATTCTCGTAATAATTTTCGTAACTGTAATATTCTTTCTTTCAAACTAAGTTTATTTAAGGCGCTACTGCAAATTTAATGATAAATATTATTTCAGAAAAATGTTATTTTGACAATGTTTTACATTTCCTATTGAGATTCCTCGTCATTCGTTCCTCATTCTGTCGGAATGACACTACTTTTTTTAAGTTTATTAATTTGTAGTCGCACTGATTTAATTATAAGTTCCATTTTTTTAAATTCTCAATGGCTTGATGTGCGGTCAAATCAAACTGTACAGGAACAAGTGAAGCATAGCCGCTGTTTAAAGCCACTTCATCGGTGTCATCGCCATCATCTTGATTGATAAAATATCCTGTAAGCCAGTAGTAGTCTTTGCCGTGAGGTGATTTGCGTTTGTCGTACTCTTCTGCCCAAATACCTTTGGACTGGCGGCATACTTTTATACCTTTGACTTTGCCTTTGGGAATGTTTACATTGAGTACTACACCTTTAGGAAGCCCTTGTTCTAATACTTGCATGGTAACTTTGCGTACAATAGCTTCTGTTTGTGAAAAATCAGCATCCCAAGAGGTATCTAATAATGAAAAACCAATACCAGGAAAACCTTCAATTCCTGCTTCTACTGCAGCACTCATTGTACCAGAATAGATGACGCTTATAGATGAATTGGTACCGTGATTAATACCTGAAACACAAAGATCGGGTTTGCGTCCTAATATCTCATTAACAGCAAATTTCACGCAATCTGCTGGTGTTCCAGAAATACTGTATTCTTGCTGTGGTCCATCATCAATGGTTATTTTTTCGCTATACAAAACCGAGTTGAGTGTGATAGCATGTCCCATACCACTTTGTGGACTATTGGGTGCAACAACAACTACCTCGCCGATGGTATTCATTATCTGTATGAGTTTTCTGATGCCTGGTGCAGTAATGCCATCATCATTGGTAATGAGGATTAAGGGTTTTTTCATGTATTCTTTTTTTAACGGACAGTAACAATTAATTATAAGTGTAAAAGTAAAAATAAAAAACGTGAGAATAACTGTTCGGTAAATTAAATATTAACAAAAAGAAAAAGCACCTGAAATGAGGTACTTTTTTTAATTAGTTAAATAAATGAAAATTAGTTTACATCTTTCATAAAACTATATAATAGTATTCCAAATCGCGAAACCAAAAACACTAAAGCACCAAATCCTGTAGTTAAAAAAGTGATTTTAAGGCCTCCAGCCATTACTTGAGGTGCAATATTGTCAAAATTTTGAATGCCATCAAAAACATTAATCAAGCCCAATGTTTGTCCTAAGAAACCAAAAACGAGCGCAAAAAGACCAAGAGAAGCCAATTGGCTACTTATCTTTTTTCGTTTTTGAGGCTTTAAAAAGCCGATTGCAATCAAAACAATACTAAATACTAATAATCCTAATAATGGATACATAAATTGAGTTCCACCTTCTCTTAATAAATTCATAATTCTACTGTTTTATAATTAATAATAGTACAAAGATAGTGCTTAGGTTGCTTCGTTTTTGATAAATGCGACAGACAAACCTAAAAGTACGATATGTTGCTAATTTATTCCTTTTTTTAACAAAAAAAAGTTTTAAAGTGGGTTATTGTGTAGAAAAGGGGTTAAAAATGGTTATTTGTCGTTATTCTTTTTTGATTCCAATAAAAAAGTGGACTTTTGTAATGATGAAGCTAAAGTTAGTATCAAAAATCGGTAAACTTATAGTACTACACACTTCCTTTTGGATTGCTGTGTGGTGGTTTTTTATTTACTTTTTTAGTTTTAATTCTAGCAACACAAGCTATGTTCATTGGTTTTCAAATGTATTATTACCAATAGCTATTTTGAATACGTATTTTACAAATTATTATCTCATTCCAAAATATCTTATTCCTAAAAAACACAAGTATTTTATAAGCTATCAAATATATACTATTATATTTACGGCATATTTTCTATCTATAGTTATGTTTGTTGGTTATGTTTTTCTCACGCCATTAGATTTTAAGCAAATGCCATTGCTGAGTAAAAGTTTACCTTTTATTTTATTGATTATTTACACGGTAGTTCTAGTGGTTTCAAGTGCTAATATCATGCGTTATAATTACAAAGCATTAGAACAAAACAAAATCTTAGAAAAATAAATTTTAGAAGAAAAATTAAAACTAAAAGAAGAAGAATTGAAGTTTTTAAAAATGCAAATTCACCCTCATTTTTTATTCAATACTTTGAATACACTATATGGTTTTGCATTAAAAAAATCAGAGAAAACACCTGAAATGATTCTCAAATTATCCAGTTTGTTAGACTACATACTCTATCAAATAGTAAAACCGAAAGTATTATTAGTAGAAGAACTTAAACACATTGAAGCTTATATTGCCTTAGAAAAAATGCGTTTTCAAGAAGCATTAAACATTACATATCAAACAGAAAATGTATCACGTAATGTAGAAATTGCACCTATGCTTTTGTTGCCATTTGTAGAAAATAGTTTTAAACATGGGAAGTCAATTGATGGTGTGTTAACTATAGTCATTTTTAGCGAAACCATTGAAAATACTTTGTTTTTCACAATAAGTAATGATGTCAAAAACAGTAAAAATGAACAAGGTATTGGTCTTGATAATATTAAAAAGCGTTTAACAATGCTTTATCCAAAACGTTATGAATTAGACATAAAAGAACAACAATCAAAATTTGAAGTATCCTTAAAAATTGTATTAAATGAATAAGATTAACTGTATTGTTGTAGATGATGAGCCGATGGCTCGTGAAATACTAGCACTTTATATTGAAAAAATGCCACAAATTCATCTTGTAAAAATGTGTAAAGATGTAGCAGAAGCTATAAAAATAACGAGCAAAGAACGTGTTGATCTTATTTTTTTGGATATTAATTTACCCGAAATATCAGGACTTACTTTTGCTAAAATAATTGACAAATCAATAAAAGTGATTTTCACTACTGCCTACCGCGAATATGCAGTGGAAGGTTTTGATGTTAAAGCTATAGATTATCTCTTAAAGCCTTTTTCTTTTGAGCGTTTTGAACAAGCGATTCAGCATTATAATAGTACAGTAGAAAATGGTATAAAAGAATCTGATGAAACGATTTTTCCAAATTATATATTTGTGCGTTCAGAACGGATGATGGTAAAACTGAATTTTAACGCTATTAAATATATCGAAAGTTATAGCGATTATCTCAAGGTTCATCTTGAAAATAAAAAAACGCTAGTTATACGCGAAACAATCAGTGCTATGAAGAAACGGTTGGATCAAAAGAATTTTGTTCGCATACACCGTTCCTATATTGTGGCTCTAGACAAAATCACAGCTTATACCAATGAGTTTGTTACTATTAGAACTAAGGCTTTGCCTTTAAGTAGAACATACAAGGCTCATTTCTTAAAATGTGTGATGGATTGATAACTAGAAAATCACATTGTAAAACAAGCTTTTAGCTATTTTTTTTGTAAACTAAAAAATAGTAGTATATTTGCGCCCACATAAACCAACCGCTGACGAAAATCGTGAATGTTGCTTTATAGAAACCATTAAAAACAATAACAATGGATTTAGTAAAATTTGTACAAGACGAATTTGTAACAAAAAAAGAATGGCCAGTTTTTGGAGCTGGAGATACTATCACTGTATTTTATGAAATACGTGAAGGTAGCAAAACAAGAACACAGTTCTATAGAGGTGTTGTGATACAACGTAAAGGTTCTGGTCTTACAGAAACATTTACTATTCGCAAAATGTCTGGAACTATCGGTGTAGAGCGTATCTTTCCTGTGAACTTACCAGCTATTCAAAAAATTGAAGTAAACAAAAGAGGTAAAGTGCGTAGAGCAAGAATTTACTACTTTAGAGAACTTACAGGTAAAAAAGCAAGAATTAAAGAAAGAAGAATTAAGTAAGCTTTTCTTTAATAAAATTTTAAAAAATCCATTACTATTTAGTAATGGATTTTTTATTTCACAATTTTTTAATAAATGCATTATAAATTATCAAATAACAGCTAATAATTAATTATTCCTATTAATTTAAATTATTTTTATTAATTATTTAAAAATATTATGGCTTTACTGAATTATTCGAAATTGTATATTAAACAATTATTTGTACCTTTGTAATCTATTAAAAAATAACAATATTATGGCAAAGATTAAAGTACAAAACCCAGTTGTAGAATTGGATGGCGATGAAATGACACGTATTATATGGCATTTTATCAAAGACAAATTGATTCTTCCTTATCTCGATTTAGATATTAAATATTATGATTTAAGTGTGCAATACCGCGATGAAACCAATGATCAAGTGACTATTGATGCGGCAGAAGCAATTAAAAAATACAATGTAGGGATTAAATGTGCTACTATTACACCAGATGAAGGTCGTGTAAAAGAGTTTTCGCTAAAAAAAATGTGGCGTTCACCTAATGGAACATTGCGTAATATAGTAGGAGGTACTATCTTTCGTGAGCCTATCATTATGAGCAATGTGCCGCGCTACGTACAAGGTTGGACAGAACCAATCTGTATTGGTCGTCATGCTTTTGGAGATCAGTACAAAGCTACCGATACGGTGATAAAAGGGAAAGGTACGTTGACTATGACCTTTACACCAGAAAATGGTGCTGAAGCACAAACTTGGGAAGTCTATAATTTTGAAGAAGATGGTGTTGCTATGGCAATGTACAATAAAGACTCTTCTATTTATGGTTTTGCACGCTCATCAATGAATCAAGCGTTGAAAAAAGGTTGGCCTTTGTTCTTATCTACAAAAAATACCATTCTTAAAGCATACGATGGTCGTTTTAAAGATATTTTTCAAGAAGTATTTGATAACGAATTTAAGGCTAAATTTGAAGCAGCAGGTATCACGTACGAACACCGTTTGATAGATGATATGGTAGCAAGTGCTATGAAATGGAACGGCGGTTTTGTTTGGGCTTGTAAAAACTATGATGGTGATGTGCAATCTGATACTGTAGCGCAAGGTTTTGGGTCTTTAGGACTAATGACTTCTGTACTTGTAACCCCTGATGGAAAAACAATGGAAGCAGAAGCGGCTCACGGTACAGTGACAAGACACTATAGACAACATCAGCTAGGCAAAGAAACTTCTACCAATCCTATAGCATCTATTTTTGCTTGGACAAGAGGTTTGGCACATCGTGCTAAATTAGACAACAATGATGCCTTACTTGCTTTTACCCACAAACTAGAAAAAGTATGTATTGATACGGTAGAAAGTGGCAAAATGACCAAAGATTTAGCATTGTTAATTCATAAAGAAAATATGACTCGTGCAAACTACTTGAATACACAAGAATTTTTGGATGCTTTGAAAGAAAACTTAGATAAAGTAATGTAGTAATTACATATTTTAAATAGTATAAAAAGCGCATTAATCAATTAATGCGCTTTTTTTATTAAGCGTATTTTGCTTACTGCTTACTGTCATTGCTATTTTAATGTCTATTATCACAACGTATCTCAATAAGTGGTTCTGTTTTGTCCAATACAGTAATACTTGGGCAACCGAAACTATAGCCCATAAAGCCAAACACAACCGTAGCTTTGTTTTTGAATAATTTTCCTGCCCATTGCTCTTGATACTGTTCTTTATTTTTATTTCCTGCTATGGTTAGACTTTGTAGATATGCTCCTTCACTATCGTAAAAGTACTTATTAAAGACTTCAGTTTTTGTTTTGTTGGACACAATCACAATGTGTTCGCTACTGCTGCTAAATGATTGCAAATAGTAATTGTAATTTGTTGTAGCAAAGATGTAGGAAGTTGTTTTGCTGTGATCTTTTAATTTTTTATTGTCGGGAAATTCTTTATTTTCAATTTTAGTCCAAATAATTGGTTTGAGCTTTCCCGTTTGAAATGGATTGCTTTTTCCAACATAAACGAGATTTCCGTAAGTATTAATTTTTTTACCTAAATCAAAACCATACTCATAGCTTTCTGGATTATCTTGATAGTTACCAGAAGCATAAATATTAACACAAGCAATGGCTGGTAAATCTTTAATATTGAAAGTTAAGACACGGTCATTTTTTATTTGGTAAACAAACACTTTATCATTTTCAGTTAGTTTTAACTTTTTTAGTAGTTTTTTTCGTTGTGTTTTATTAAATCGTATGGTGTCTTTATCAAAATCATCTTCCGTAACCAGTAGTTCTTCCAGTTTATCTTTTTTTGTATCATAACTATTTATAAAATAAGTTTCAGAAAGGTTTAAAAATGCGGTTCGTGTCGTGCCATCTTGTTCTTTACTATATGGACTTACTTCATATAATATGATGTCAGAATACGTATATTCATAGGAGAGAAAACCATTAAAAACATAAACGGTATCCAAATCTTTTTTCACGCCAACCCATTCGCCTTTTAGTATTTTGTTGCCATCTTTTATTTGATCTTTTGTCTTTGGATAATCAATGATTTCAAGTGATGTATTCAAAGGAAATTTGCCTAAAACATTCCCTTTTGGTCTTGCTCTGTATTGAAGACCAGATCGCGCACTTACAAATTTAGTTTCGTAGTAAATTTTTTTCTTCGGCAATTTTTTTAGAAGCTTCTTTTTAGGAGTTGAATGCTTAAGTTTTGTCGATATTTTCTTTACTTCAACTTGTTTTTGAATTTCAGATTTTTTTTCTGCTTTGTCTTCACAGCTAATAGCAATAACTAATAGCAGAAAAAATAATATTTTAATGTTGTTGTTTTTCATTATTGTGTTTTATTGCTTAAAAATACACTATTTTATTTGTAAATGATTGTTACTTATTTATTAAGTTGATATTTGTTAGAAAATTGATTTGAATTGCCACCACTCATTATCAATATGTTTAGTGACTGCATGTGAGCACTATTCAATAGTAATTGTTTATTGTTGTCTATCCCAATTTCCATTTTATAATCTTTTACAGAAAAATATATAAATGGAATGCCAAATACTTTTAAATTCCTTTTTACAGAAAAATAATCATTTTTCACTTTTCCTTTTAGTATTTTTTCGCTTATTACAGCTTCATTAAGCCATAATTTAGCACGTATTTTCTTTCTATTGATGACTTCTAGTTCAACTTTGTGGTTTTGCCATTTCTCCAATGTATCTTTTTTGAGATAGTTCAACTGTTTCCACAAGGAAGCATTATAATCTTTATTTTTTGTATTGGGAGTATTTGAATAAAAACCATTAATAGCATTTAAATCATCAGCATGTAAAGCTGTGTTCTTAATGTTATTTGGCTGAATTGCAATACAGCTATTTAATGCAGTAAGCAGGAGAAAAATAGCAATAAATAGTAGAAATTTATTAAAAGTATTCATGCTGTTATTTATTAAGACGTACCACTTTATCAATACCTTTTATACTTTTTAATCTTTTAATAATATCGTTTACACGCTTTAAATTTATGACCACAAGTATTATCTCACCGGTAAAAATACCTGGTGAAGTACTGAAATTCAATCCTTTCATATCCACTTGCATTTCGGAGATGACCTGAGTGATTTTGTTGACTAAGCCCATATCGTCTATTCCTGTTATTTTAAGCGAAACACGATGTTCTTGTTGCGAAGAGTCAATCCAAGTAGCTTTCATAATACGATGTGCATATTTAGCTTGCATATTTATAGCATTAGGACAGTTTTTTTTATGTATTTTTAATCCTTCATTTATAGTAGTAAAAGCAAACACATCATCACCAGGTATTGGTTTGCAACATTTTGACATGGTATAATCAAGGTGTTCTTCATTATCACCAAAAACCAATTGGTCATATTTAATATCAATAGCATCTGCTTTAGTCTGAGGAGAAGTGCCGTTTTTTCGTATTTTATTACGAAAGAAATTTACAATCGTATTGGAGCGGGAACTTACAAATTTTTTCAAATCGGTATTGTCTAAAGCATTAATGCCAAATTTATAAAATAAATCAAGACTTGTTTTGAGCTTAAAATAGCTCGTCATTTCATTGATTATTTTATCGTCAAAATTCAATTTAAGATGACGTAATTTACGTTTCAAAATGGCTTTTCCCTCTTCGGCTATTGCTTTAGTTTCGTGTTTTAATGCATTTTTAATCTCTTTTCTAGCACGTGCAGTGATTACAAAGTTCAACCAGTTGCTACGTGGTTTTTGGTTTTCGGATGTGATGATTTCTACTTGATCGCCACTATTGAGAACGTGATTCAAAGGAACAAGTTTGTTATTTACCTTGGCACCACGACAATGAAATCCGACCTCCGAATGTACCGAAAAAGCAAAATCTAATGTAGTCGACCCTTTGGGTAATGATTGAAGTTGCCCTTTGGGCGTGAAAATATAAATCTCTTTAGAAAACAAATTGAGTTTTACTTCCTCAACAAAATCTACGGCACTACTATCAGGGCTTTCTAAAGACTCTTTGAGTTTGTTTAACCAAGACTCGAGACCTTCTTCTTCAATTGTTCCATTTTTGTATTTATGATGCGCGGCATATCCTTTTTCTGCTATTTCGTGCATGCGTTCCGAACGAATTTGTACTTCAACCCATTTTCCATCCGGTCCCATTACGGTAACGTGAAGTGCCTCGTAGCCTGTCACTCGTGGTTGCGAAATCCAATCGCGCATTCTATTTGGATTGGGCGTAAAATAATCAGTGACAATAGAATATATTTTCCAAGCCAAAAATTTCTCGTTTTTTCGATCCGATTTATACACTATTCGAATAGCAAACCGATCATAGACTTCTTCAAAGCTTACATTTTGTTTGACAATTTTTCTTCGTATAGAGTAGATAGATTTCAAGCGCCCATTGATTTCAAAATTCAGTCCTTCGTCATAGAGTGCTTTGTCAATTATTTTTTTAAACGAAGCTATATAATGCTCTTGTTCCTCTTTACTTTCTTCTATTTTGTTTTTAATATCATTATAAACTTCGGGTTCAGTATATTTTAGACCCAAACCTTCCAATTCCTCCTTGATATTATAAAGCCCTAAGCGATGTGCAAGCGGAGCGTAGATAAATAAAGTCTCCGAACTGGTTTTTAATTGATTTTTCAAAGGCATGCCTTCCATCGTTTGCATGTTATGCAAACGATCTGCTATTTTTATTAAGATAACACGCACATCATCATGAAGCGTCAGTAGCATTTTTCTGAAATTTTCAGCTTGCATAGAAACATCTTTCTCTTTTTTGACGTGAGCTATTTTAGTTAAGCCATCTACTATGCGCGCTACGGTTTCGCCAAAAAGACGTTCAATATCATCAAGCGTGTAGTCCGTGTCTTCTACAACATCATGTAGTAAAGCAGCAGTTATAGAGGTGCCTCCTAAACCAATTTCGTCAGCAACTATCTTTGCAACGGCTATAGGATGGTATATGTAAGGCTCGTTTGTTGTTTTACGACGTTGAGGCGCATGCGCTTCTACGGCAAGTTCAAAAGCTTGACGAATCTTCTTTTTATCAGCTACACTGAGTGTTTGGTAAGTATTTTTTAGTAAATCACGGTATTTTTTGTTCAATTCCTTTCGTTCCTCTTCTGTGTATAGCGCTTCCATATTCCTTCCGTTTGATTTGTAAATAATAAAAGTACTATAAATAATGAATATGCCAAATGAAATGTGCTAAAAAATAAAAAAATAATTTAAGTTTTTATGGCAATGCTTCGCCCGTGCTATCCGCTATATCTCACTACGTGAGGATGCCGCTGCTATCACTATTGCAAAATGACTATTGTGTTAAAAAAAAACAGTATTCGAAATGAGTTATAAATACAGCCAATTAACCTCAAGTTTTCTATGCGAAGCAATTTTTAGTCTTTTATTGAGCGCTACTATTTTTTATTTTTTGTAAAAATAGATTGTAACTAAAATAATATTGTATATTTGCCGCCACAATGAAAGGAGGTGTCTACATATGTTAATTATACCAATTAAAGCTGGCGAAAATATCGACAGAGCTTTGAAGCGTTTTAAACGTAAGTTTGATCGTACGGGAACAAAACGTCAATTATACTCACGTAAACAATTTGATAAACCTTCTGTACTCAATAGAGCGAAAATTCAAAAAGCACAGTATGTTCAACGTTTAAGAGATAACGAAGACTACTAGTCAAAAAAAATCCGCATTACTTATTTAAGTAAAAAAAGGATTAAATACTTTAAGTGAAAACTTAAAATATTCTTAAATATAAATCGATGATTAAATAGTTTTTGTAACTTTGTTAATCATCGATTTCTTTTATGCATTTACTAGACGCTTTTATAACAT
The DNA here is from genome assembly GCA_027073495.1 of Flavobacteriaceae bacterium. Taxonomy (GTDB): domain Bacteria; phylum Bacteroidota; class Bacteroidia; order Flavobacteriales; family Flavobacteriaceae; genus JALSVQ01. Next base: position 99,956 of record JALSVQ010000124.1, read on the forward strand.
ACCTAACTTTAGAAAAAAACTATTCTAAACATACTATTGCGGCATATCATAAAGATATATTAGCATTTGTAGTGTTTTTAGAATCCAAAGAAATGTTAGCGATAGAAGCAGTTTCGTATGATGAAATACGACAATGGATTGTTTTATTGTCTAGCGAAGGATTAACTAGTCGATCTGTAAATAGAAAAATAAGTGCATTAAACAGTTTTTATAACTACCTATTAAAAATAAAAGCAAGAAAAAACAATCCATTACAAAAGCATAAAGCCTTAAAAATCTCCAAAAAAATACAATTGCCTTTTTCAGAATCAGAATTAGCTGAAGTTTTTGATAAAGCTGTTGTTCAAGATGATTTTGAATCGGTACGTAATATTACAATCATTAAATTACTATATAGTACGGGGATGCGCCGTTCTGAATTGATAAACTTAGATGTAAGTGCTATAGATTTTTTCAATAAGCAGTTAAAAGTATTAGGAAAAAGAAATAAAGAACGCATCATTCCATTATTACCAGAGATGATTACACAACTCGAAGCGTATTTATTTTTACGCAACACAATTTGTGGAGCAGAAGAAATGTCATTATTTGTAACTGAAAAAGGAAAAAAAATTTACCCAACACTTGTATATCGTATAATAAATTCGTACTTTGCTCCTGTAAGTAGTAAAGTGAAAAAGAGTCCACATATTTTACGGCATACCTTTGCAACGCGATTACTTCAAGAAGGAGCAGACTTAAATAGTGTAAAAGAACTTTTGGGACATGCAAGTTTAGCATCAACTCAAGTTTATACGCATAATGATATCAACAAATTGAAAGATGCTTATACAAAAGCGCATCCTAGAAATAAGAATAAGTGATTATTAATAATTAAAAATTTGAAGTATGAAAATAGTAAATCAAGCAGTGAATTTTAATGTAGACGCAAAACTATTGGAGTTTATAGACAAAAAAACAAATAAACTCGATCAATATTTTGATAATATAATAATGGCAGATGTTTTTTTAAAAGTAGAAAACACCAGTGAAAAAGACAATAAAATAGTAGAAATGCGACTGGAAATACCAGGTAATGACTTAATTTCCAAGAAAAAATCATCAACTTTTGAAGCTGCTGTCGATGAAGCTGTAGACTCATTAAGACGTCAATTGCAGAAGAAAAAAGAGAAAATGCGTTCGAGATAAAAAATAATTGATTTTTTTTCAAAAAACATTTGGAAGTGAAATAAATCTTTTTACCTTTGCAGTCCGTTACAAAAATGTAATATTTGCGTAGTGGAAAAGCCGATGTAGCTCAGCTGGCTAGAGCAGCTGATTTGTAATCAGCAGGTCGTGGGTTCGAGTCCCTCCATCGGCTCTGTTCTTTGTAAAAAAAGAGAAATTAAAATATTGAATTTGGTGGGATACTCAAGTGGCCAACGAGGGCAGACTGTAAATCTGCTGCGCAAGCTTCGGAGGTTCGAATCCTCCTCCCACCACTTCTATTTTAATTAAAAAATAAGCGAGAGTAGCTCAGTTGGTAGAGCTTCAGCCTTCCAAGCTGACTGTCGCCGGTTCGAGCCCGGTCTCTCGCTCTACTTTACCTTTAGCCGGTGTAGCTCAGGGGTAGAGCGTTTCCTTGGTAAGGAAGAGGTCACGGGTTCAATTCCCGTCATTGGCTCTTTTTTTTTATTGAGGTGATTTAATGAATACACTAATATATATAATAACAAATTTTAATTACAAATTATGGCTAAAGAAACTTTTGATCGTTCGAAACCACATTTAAACATTGGAACGATTGGTCACGTTGACCACGGTAAAACTACTCTAACAGCAGCTATTACTAAGGTATTAGCTGATAAAGGATTTTCTGAAGCGAGAGATTTCGATCAAATCGACAATGCTCCTGAAGAAAAAGAAAGAGGTATTACAATTAACACTTCACATGTTGAATATCAAACAGCGAATCGTCACTATGCTCACGTTGACTGTCCAGGTCACGCGGATTACGTAAAAAACATGGTAACAGGTGCTGCCCAAATGGATGGTGCAATACTTGTTGTTGCTGCTACAGATGGACCAATGCCACAAACACGTGAGCACATACTATTAGGTCGTCAGGTAGGTATTCCAAGAATCGTTGTATTCTTGAATAAAGTTGATATGGTAGATGATGAAGAATTACTAGAATTAGTAGATATGGAAGTAAGAGAATTGCTTTCTTTCTATGAATATGATGGTGATAATGGACCTGTTGTTGCTGGTTCTGCGCTTGGAGCGTTGAATGGTGAAGCAAAATGGGTAGATACAGTTATGGAATTGATGGATGCTGTTGATTCTTGGATTGAATTGCCAAAAAGAGATGTAGAAAAAGATTTCTTAATGCCTATCGAGGATGTATTCTCTATTACGGGTCGTGGTACAGTTGCTACAGGACGTATAGAAACTGGAGTTGCTAACACTAGTGATGAAGTAGATATCATTGGTATGGGTGCTGAAAAACTAAAATCAACTGTTACAGGGGTAGAGATGTTCCGTAAAATATTAGATAGAGGTGAAGCTGGAGATAACGTTGGTATCTTGTTAAGAGGTATTGATAAAGATCAAATCAAAAGAGGTATGGTTATCTGTAAACCAGGTTCTGTAACGCCACACGCTAAATTTGAAGCAGAGGTTTATATTCTTAAAAAAGAAGAGGGAGGTCGTCATACACCATTCCAAAATAACTACAGACCACAGTTCTATGTAAGAACTACAGATGTAACTGGTACAATTTCTTTGCCAAGTGGTGTAGAAATGGTTATGCCAGGTGATAACTTAACTATTACTGTAGAATTACATCAGCCAATTGCATTGAACGTAGGTTTACGTTTTGCAATCCGTGAAGGTGGTAGAACAGTAGGTGCAGGTCAAGTAACTAAAATGTTAGATTAAGCACTAAATAATAAAATGTTACTAAGGTATCTCGAATTTATCGGGATACCTTTGTTAACATTAATTAATACGGGCGTAGCTCAGTTGGTAGAGCACTGGTCTCCAAAACCAGTGGCCGGGAGTTCGAGTCTCTCCGCCCGTGCAAAAAAAATATAATATAATGGCAGGATTTATAAGTTATATACAAGAAGCGTATACTGAATTAAAAGAGAATATTACGTGGACTCCTTGGAGAGAAGCTCAAAATTTAACAGTAATTGTTGCAGTATTTTCTGTGATATTTGCTTTGATGATTGCGGGTGTTGATATTGCTATTCAAAAAGTTATTGAAGGCTTTTTTACATTAGTTAAATAATATTTTGATGTCAGATATAGCAAAAAAATGGTATGTAGTTCGCGCGGTTGGTGGACAAGAAAACAAAGTTAAATCGTATATTGAACAAGAAATCGTTCGATTAAATTTTGAAGACTATGTTAGTCAGGTCCTAGTGCCAATGCAGACTGTTGTTCAAATACGCGATGGAAAAAAATATAACAAAGAAAAAGTTTATTTTCCGGGTTATATTATGATTGAAGCCAATTTGAGTGGTGAGATACCACATGTTATTAAATCTGTTCCTGGTGTTATCGGTTTTTTAGGAGAAGTAAAAGGAGGGGATCCTGTTGCGCTTAGAAAATCGGAAGTTAATAGAATGTTAGGAAAAGTTGATGAACTTGCTGTTCAGTCAGAAACTGTTAATATTCCTTTCGCTGTGGGCGAAGTAATCAAAGTTTCAGATGGACCTTTCAATGGTTTTGACGGTATTATTGAGGTAGTAAATGAAGAAAAAAGAGAACTTGAAGTAATGGTTAAAATATTTGGTCGAAAAACACCTTTGAAATTAAGTTATATGCAAGTTCAAAAAATATAATATGTTACAGTAATTTTGTATTATAAAAGCTTCCAATTTTTGTAATGCAATACTAATTTTAAATAAATAATGGCAAAAGAAGTAAGTAAAGTTGTAAAACTACAAGTTAGGGGAGGTGCTGCGAATCCGTCGCCACCGGTTGGACCCGCTTTAGGTGCTGCTGGAGTTAATATCATGGAGTTTTGTAAGCAGTTTAATGCGCGTACACAAGACAAACAAGGTAAAGTACTTCCAGTTGTAATAACAGTTTATTCTGACAAGTCCTTTGACTTTGTCGTAAAAACTCCACCTGCAGCGGTACAATTGCTGGAAGCAGCCAAGCTCAAAAAAGGTTCAGGCGAACCAAATCGTGTAAAAGTGGCTAGCGTTACTTGGGATCAAATTAAAGAAATAGCAGAGGGTAAAATGCAAGATTTAAATGCATTTGAAGTGTCTTCAGCTATGCGTATGATTGCGGGAACAGCTAGATCAATGGGTATAACAGTAAAAGGTGATGCTCCTTTTTAATTAAATTTTGAGAAATGGCAAAATTAACAAGAAAACAAAAAGAAGCACTAGCAAAGCTAGACACTAACAAAGTGTATTCATTAGAAGAAGCTTCTAAGTTAGTAAAAGAAGTAAACTACGCAAAGTTTGACGCATCTGTTGATATGGCAATTCGTTTGGGTGTAGATCCTAGAAAAGCTAATCAAATGGTACGTGGTGTTGTAACATTACCTCACGGTACTGGTAAGGATGTAAAAGTGCTTGCGTTGGTTACTCCAGATAAAGAAGCTGATGCAAAAGCTGCAGGAGCAGATTATGTTGGTCTAGATGATTATTTGACTAAAATCAAAAATGGTTGGACAGATGTAGATGTAATTGTAACAATGCCTAGCGTAATGGGTAAATTAGGTCCTTTAGGTCGTATTTTAGGGCCAAGAGGTTTAATGCCTAATCCTAAAACAGGTACTGTAACAATGGATGTTGCTAAAGCTGTAAAAGAAGTAAAAGCTGGTAAAATTGACTTTAAAGTTGATAAAGCTGGTAATGTTCATGCTGCAATTGGTAAAGTGTCTTTTGACGCTCAAAAAATCAAAGAAAATGCAGATGAATTGATTCAAATGATTATGAAATTAAAACCAACAGCTTCCAAAGGTACATATGTAAAAAGCATTAATATGTCTAGTACTATGAGCCCTGGAATTGCTGTTGATATAAAATCACTAAACTAAAAGGAAGGTTATCATGAACAGAGAAGAAAAAAATGTTGTAATCAATGAACTAACTGACCAATTAGCAAATAATGCAACTATTTATTTAGCTGATATTTCAGGTTTAGATGCAGATAAAACATCAAATTTACGTAGAGCTTGTCATAAAGCTAATGTTAAATTAGAAGTAGTTAAAAACACCATGCTTGCAAGAGCAATGGATAGTTCAGATAAGGATTTTGGTGACTTGCCTAGCGTTTTAAAAGGTAATACAGCCATTATGTTTTCTGAAGTTGGAAATGTACCAGCTAAAATTATTAAAGAATTTAGAAAAAAATCTAAGCAAGATAAACCAATTTTAAAAGGAGCTTTTGTAGAAGCATCTATCTACGTTGGAAATGATATGCTAGATACACTTGTTAATATCAAGTCTAGAGAAGAATTAATTGGAGAAATCATTGGATTACTTCAATCACCAGCCAAAAATGTTATTTCGGCTCTTCAATCTGGAGGAAACAAATTATCAGGTGTTTTAAAGACTTTATCAGAGCGATAGATAAAGTTTTATTAGTTAGAACGCACAAAATAATATATTAATTTAAAACAAAGAAAAAATGGCAGATTTGAAAGATTTTGCAGAACAATTAGTTAACTTAACAGTAAAAGAAGTAAACGAATTAGCTGACATATTAAAAGATGAGTATGGTATTGAACCAGCTGCAGCAGCAGTTGCAGTAGCAGGACCAGCAGCAGGAGGAGACGATGCAGGTGAAGAAAAAACTGAATTTGATGTAATCCTTAAAGCAGCAGGTGGAGCTAAGTTAGCAGTAGTAAAATTAGTAAAAGAATTAACAGGTTTAGGTCTTAAAGATGCTAAAGGTTTAGTTGATTCAGCACCAGCACCAGTAAAAGAAGGTGTTTCTAAAGATGAAGCTGAAGGGCTTAAAAAATCATTAGAAGAAGCGGGAGCTGAAGTAGAGATTAAATAGTTATTTTACTATTAAATTTTAAAGGTTTAGGTCTGGAATTTTATATTCTACGGCCTAAACCCTTTTGTGTATAATGTGCTTTTAGTATATTTTTAACAAATAAACCCTATGATTATTAGGTAATTACCTAATATCAAAAAAAATATTAATTATTAATTTTGTCCCATAGCGTAATGACAAATCTACCAGAAAGAATAAGTTTTGCTTCTGCCAAAAAGAAGCCAGATTATCCAGATTTTTTAGATATTCAAGTAAAATCTTTTCAAGATTTTTTTCAGCTAGAAACCAAAACGGATCAACGTAGTGATGAAGGGTTGTACAAAACCTTTTTAGAGAATTTTCCAATCACAGATACACGTAACCAGTTTGTACTTGAATTTATTGATTACTTTGTTGATCCACCAAGATATTCTATCCAAGAGAGTATAGAACGTGGTTTGACCTATAGCGTACCTCTTAAGGCACGTTTAAAATTGTATTGTACAGATCCAGAACACGAAGATTTTGAAACTATAGTTCAAGATGTGTTTTTAGGTACAATACCTTATATGACTACTAGTGGTACTTTTATTATTAATGGTGCAGAACGTGTTGTTGTATCACAATTACACCGTTCACCAGGAGTATTCTTTGGTCAGTCTTTTCATGCTAATGGAACAAAACTATATTCTGCAAGAGTAATTCCTTTTAAAGGTTCTTGGATAGAATTTGCTACAGACATCAATCAAGTGATGTATGCATATATTGACAGAAAGAAAAAATTACCTGTAACTACATTATTTAGAGCAATCGGTTTTGAAAGAGATAAAGATATTTTAGAAATATTCGATTTAGCTGAGGAAGTAAAAGTATCTAAAGCAGGATTGAAACGTGTTTTAGGCTCTAAACTAGCTGCCCGTGTGCTTAAAACTTGGCATGAAGATTTTGTAGATGAAGACACAGGTGAAGTAGTATCAATTGAACGTAATTCAATTGTACTCGATAGAGATATTATTCTTGAAAAAGAACATATCGAAATGATAATAGAATCAGGTGCTAAAACTATTCTATTACACAAAGAAGGAAATCAAGTTGGTGATTATGCAATTATTCATAATACACTACAAAAAGATCCAACGAATTCTGAAAAAGAAGCCGTTGAACATATATATAGACAATTACGTAACGCAGAACCGCCAGATGTTGAAACAGCAAGAGGAGTTATTGATAAACTTTTCTTCTCTGAGCAACGCTACAACCTAGGAGAAGTAGGTCGTTATAGAATGAATAAAAAATTAGGATTAGATATTAGTGTTGACCAACGTGTATTAACACGTGAAGATATCATCACAATAATAAAATACTTAATTGAATTGGTTAACTCTAAAGCTGAAGTTGATGATATTGATCACTTATCTAATAGGCGTGTACGTACTGTTGGTGAGCAATTGGCATCACAATTTGGTGTAGGATTATCACGTATGGCACGTACCATTCGTGAACGAATGAATGTTAGAGATAACGAAGTTTTTACACCTGTAGATTTGATTAATGCAAAGACATTGTCATCAGTAATTAACTCATTTTTTGGAACAAATCAGTTGTCACAGTTTATGGATCAAACCAATCCATTGGCTGAGATTACGCACAAAAGACGTCTTTCTGCCCTAGGGCCAGGAGGTTTGTCTAGAGAACGTGCAGGATTTGAGGTTCGTGATGTGCATCACACACATTATGGAAGACTTTGTCCTATTGAAACACCTGAGGGACCAAATATTGGTTTGATTTCATCTTTAGCAGTATATGCCAAAGTAAATAATCTTGGTTTTATTGAAACACCATACCGTAAGGTCATTGATGGTAAAGTAGATATGGAAACTGTACCAGGTTACCTTAGTGCAGAACAAGAAGAAGAAAAAATTATAGCGCAAGCAAATACAGAAATAGATATCGAAGGTAATTTCTTGACCAATGATATCATTGCTCGTAAGGATGCCGATTTTCCATTAGTTGATCCTAGTAAGGTTGATTATATGGATATTTCTCCGAATCAGATTGCATCTATTTCTGCATCATTAATTCCGTTTTTGGAACATGATGATGCCAACCGTGCCTTGATGGGATCTAATATGATGCGTCAAGCTGTTCCATTAATACGTCCTGAAGCACCAATAGTTGGAACAGGATTAGAAAAACGTGTTGCACAAGATGCACGTGTTTTAATTAATGCTAAAGGAGCAGGAGTTGTTGATTATGTAGATGCTAATAAAATTACAATTCGATATGAACGTACAGACAATGAGCGTTTAATTAGTTTTGATCCAGATGAAGAAACATATAACTTGATTAAATTTAGAAAAACCAATCAAGGAACCAATATTAACTTAAAACCAATTGTAAAAGTAGGAGGTAAAGTTAAAAAAGGGCAAGTACTTTGTGAAGGATATGCTACTCAAAATGGAGAATTAGCATTAGGTAGAAATATGAAAGTAGCCTTTATGCCTTGGAAAGGGTATAATTTTGAGGATGCGATTGTTATTTCTGAACGTGTTGTACGTGAAGATATCTTTACCTCTATACATATTGATGAATATTCATTAGATGTCCGAGATACAAAATTAGGAACAGAAGAATTAACCAATGATATCCCTAATGTAAGTGAAGAGGCTACTAAAGATTTGGATGAAAATGGAATGATTCGTATTGGTGCAGAAGTAAAACCAGGAGATATTCTTATTGGAAAAATAACACCAAAAGGTGAATCTGACCCTACACCAGAAGAAAAATTATTACGTGCCATTTTTGGAGATAAAGCAGGAGATGTAAAAGATGCATCACTTAAAGCATCACCTTCATTACATGGTGTAGTTATCAATAAAAAACTCTTTACACGTATCGTAAAAGATAAACGTAAACGTAATCAAGATAAAGAAGAAATTGATAAATTAGTGTTGAGTTTTAATACTAAATTTGAGCAATTAAAATCGCGCTTGATTGAAAAATTGTTTAGTTTAGTAAACGGTAAAACATCGCAAGGTGTTCAAAATGATTTAGGTGAAGTAATACTTCCAAAAGGAAAAAAATTCACTTTAAAAATGTTAAATGCTGTTGAAGATTTTGATCATTTAACGAAAGGGACTTGGACTACTGATGCTGCTATTAATGAATTAATTTATTCATTGATACATAATTATAAGATCAAATTAAATAACCTACAAGGTGCTTTACGTAGAGAAAAATTTGCAATAACTGTTGGAGATGAATTGCCAGCAGGAATTATCAAATTAGCAAAAATATACATTGCTAAAAAACGTAAACTAAAAGTAGGGGATAAAATGGCGGGACGTCACGGTAACAAAGGTATTGTTGCACGTATCGTACGTCAAGAAGATTTACCATTCTTAGAAGATGGAACGCCAGTAGATATCGTATTGAATCCACTTGGTGTGCCTTCACGTATGAATATTGGTCAAATATATGAAACCGTTTTAGGATGGGCAGGGCAACGCTTAGGTGAAACTTATGCAACTCCAATTTTTGATGGTGCTTCATTAGATCAAATTACGGCACTTACAGATAAAGCTAACGTACCACGTTTTGGACATACCTATCTTTATGATGGAGGAACAGGAGAACGTTTTGATCAGCCAGCAACCGTAGGTATTATTTATATGATAAAACTAGGACATATGATTGATGACAAAATGCATGCACGTTCTATTGGGCCATACTCGTTGATTACACAACAGCCACTTGGTGGTAAAGCACAATTTGGGGGACAACGTTTTGGAGAGATGGAAGTTTGGGCACTTGAAGCATATGGAGCATCAAGTACGCTACAAGAAATTTTGACTGTAAAATCTGATGATGTTATGGGTAGAGCAAAAACTTACGAGGCTATTGTAAAAGGAGAAGCTATGCCAACACCAGGTTTACCGGAATCATTCAACGTATTAATGCACGAATTGAAAGGACTTACGCTTGATGTAAGACTGGAAGATGAAAATGGTGTTGATATTAATAAAAAATAATAAAAGCTAATTGCATATACTAAATTATGGCAAAAAGATTTAATAATTATACAGTAAAGAAATTCAATAGAATTTCAATAGGTTTATCTTCACCAGAAACAATTCTTGGTAATTCAAGAGGAGAAGTGTTGAAGCCAGAAACCATTAACTATAGAACGCATAAACCGGAACGCGATGGTTTGTTCTGTGAACGTGTTTTTGGTCCTATCAAGGATTACGAATGTGCTTGTGGAAAATACAAAAGAATTCGTTATAAAGGAATCACTTGTGACCGTTGTGGTGTAGAAGTAACTGAGAAAAAAGTACGTAGAGACCGTGTAGGACATATCAATTTGGTAGTTCCCGTAGCGCATATTTGGTACTTTAGATCATTACCAAACAAAATAGGTTACTTACTTGGTTTACCATCTAAAAAATTAGATATGATTATCTACTACGAAAGATATGTAGTTATTCAACCAGGTATTGCGAAAAATGCAGAAGGAGAACCATTACAAAAAATGGATTTCTTAACAGAAGAAGAGTATCTCGATATTTATGATGCACTTCCTATGGAAAATCAATATCTTGAAGATACTGACCCAGATAAATTTATCGCAAAAATGGGTGCAGAATGCCTAATTGATCTGTTGGCATCTATAGATTTAGATGAATTGTCTTTTCAATTAAGACATAAAGCAAATACAGAAACTTCAAAACAACGTAAAACCGAAGCTTTAAAAAGACTTCAAGTTGTAGAAGCATTACGTGAAGCTAATAAAAATAGAATAAATAAACCAGAATGGATGATTCTGAAAGTTATCCCAGTGATTCCACCAGAATTAAGACCATTAGTACCATTAGATGGAGGTCGTTTTGCAACTTCAGATTTAAATGAACTATATCGTCGTGTTATTATACGTAATAACCGTTTAAAACGATTGATAGAGATTAAAGCTCCTGAGGTTATACTACGTAATGAAAAACGTATGCTTCAAGAATCAGTAGATTCATTGTTGGATAACACACGTAAATCATCAGCAGTAAAAACACAATCTAATAGACCTTTAAAATCATTATCAGATTCATTAAAAGGGAAACAAGGGCGTTTTCGTCAAAATTTATTAGGAAAACGTGTTGATTATTCTGCACGTTCAGTTATTGTTGTTGGACCAGAATTAAAATTACACGAATGTGGATTGCCAAAAAATATGGCAGCTGAATTATTCAAGCCTTTTGTTATTCGTAAATTGATAGAAAGAGGAATTGTTAAAACAGTAAAATCTGCTAAGAAAATTATAGACAGAAAAGAACCCGTAGTTTGGGATATTCTTGAAAATGTAATAAAAGGACATCCAGTATTATTAAACCGTGCACCTACTTTGCACCGTTTGGGTATCCAAGCATTCCAACCTACTTTGATAGAAGGGAAAGCAATACAGTTACATCCATTAGTGTGTACTGCCTTTAACGCCGATTTTGATGGTGACCAAATGGCGGTTCATTTACCATTAGGACCAGAAGCAGTTCTTGAAGCGCAGTTGTTGATGCTTGCATCGCACAGTATTTTGAACCCTGCTAATGGTGCGCCAATTACGGTGCCTTCTCAAGATATGGTTTTGGGTCTTTACTATATGACCAAACTTAAAAAATCAACTAAAGAAGAAAAAGTAAAAGGAGAAGGGCTTACATTTTACTCCTTAGAGGAAGTTAAAATAGCTTTCAATGAGAAAAAAGTAGACTTAAACGCAGCTATACGTGTTCGTACAAATGTTAAAGACGAAGAAACAGGTGAAATTGCACCGAAAGTTATAGAAACTGTTGTTGGTAGAGTATTGGTTAATGAACACGTACCTGAAGCAGTTGGGTTTATTAATGAAGTATTGACAAAAAAATCCCTTCGTGATATTATTGGTAAAGTACTGAAATTAACAGACGTTCCTACTACAGGAAAATTCCTAGATGATATTAAACATATGGGATTCCAGTTCGCTTTTAAAGGAGGTTTGTCATTTAGTTTAGGTGATATTATCATACCGCCAGAAAAAACAACTATGATTGCTGATTCTAAAGCAAAAGTAGATGAAATTCGTTCTAACTATGATTTAGGTTTAATCTCAGATCAAGAACGTTATAATAGAACCACAGATATTTGGGGTTCTACCAACTTAGCGCTTACTGAGCTTGCTATGGATCGTATTACAAAAGATAAACAAGGGTTTAACTCAGTATTTATGATGCTTGATTCTGGAGCAAGGGGTTCTAAAGAACAAATTCGTCAGCTTATTGGTATGCGTGGATTGATGGCAAAACCTCAAAAATCTACAGCAGGAGGAGCAGTAATTGAAAATCCAATTTTGTCTAACTTTAAGGAAGGGCTATCGATATTGGAATACTTTATATCTACTCACGGTGCGCGTAAAGGACTTGCAGATACAGCCTTAAAAACTGCCGATGCAGGATATTTAACAAGAAGACTAGTAGACGTTTCTCAAGACGTTATTGTTAATTTAGATGACTGTGGAACACTACGAGGATTAGAAGTAAGTGCTTTGAAGAAAAACGATGATATCGTAGAGACCTTAAAAGAACGCATTACTGGTCGTGTGGCATTATTTGATGTTATACACCCTTCAACAGGAGAAATTTTAATTGAAGCATCAGAAGAAATTACACCAGAAATTGCGGCTACTATTGAAGCATCTCCTATAGATACTGTTCAAGTAAGATCAGCATTGACATGTGAGGCTGAAAGAGGTATTTGTTCAAAATGTTACGGTGTAAGTCTATCTACAAATAAAAAAGTACAACTTGGAGAGGCGGTAGGTGTTATTGCAGCACAATCTATTGGAGAACCAGGTACACAGCTTACATTGAGAACATTCCATCAAGGTGGTGTGGCCGGAAATATAACCGAAGATTCTACTTTGGAAGCTAAACATGATGGTAAATTAAAACTCATAGAATTAAAAACTGTTCAAGGAGAAGATTCTGAAGGGAATCCTACAGAAATTGTAATTTCAAGAACTGCTGAAGCACAAATATTTGATAAAAAATCAGATGTTTTATTAAGCTCTTACAACCTTGCATATGGTTCAATACTAAAAGTAAAAGCTGGAGTTGTTAAAAAAGGAACTGTTATAACAGAATGGGATCCTTGGAATGCTGTTATTATCTCTGAATTTGCAGGTATTATTGAATATAAAAATCTTACTCCAGGTGTTACTTATACACTAAACTCAGACGAATTAACAGGACTGCAAGAAAAAGTTGTTTCTGAATTTAGAAATAAAAAATTGATTCCAACTTTATTAATTAAAAATAGTAAAGGAGATGTATTACGTTCATATAACTTGCCAGTAGGAGCACGTATTATGGTAGATGATAGTGAGAAAATTAAAATAGGTAGAATTTTGGTAAAAATACCACGTTCTTCATCAAAATCTGGTGATATTACAGGAGGTCTTCCTCGTGTAACAGAACTGTTCGAAGCACGTAACCCTTCTAATCCAGCAGTGGTTACAGCTATAGATGGTATTGTTTCATTTGGTAAAATCAAACGTGGAAATCGCGAAATTATTATTGAAGCAAAAACAGGAGAAGTTAAAAAGTATTTAGTAAAACTATCCAATCAGATTCTTGTTCAAGAAAATGATTTTGTACGTGCAGGAATGCCATTATCTGACGGTGCAATTACGCCATCTGATATTTTATCTATAAAAGGGCCAGCTGCAGTTCAACAATATTTAGTTAATGAAATTCAAGAAGTTTATAGACTTCAAGGAGTGAAAATTAATGATAAACACTTTGAAGTTGTAGTGCGTCAGATGATGCGTAAAGTACGAATTGAAGATGCAGGAGATACTATTTTCTTAGAAAATCAATTGATACATAAAAATGATTTCATCAAAGAAAATGATGATATTTATGGCAAGCAAGTAATTGAAGAAGAGGGAGATTCAGATATATTGAAAGCGGGTCAGATAGTAACTTTACGCCAATTAAGAGATGAAAATTCATTATTGCGTCGTGCAGATAAGAATTTAGTTGTTGCACGTCCAGCAATACCAGCGGTGGCAACACCAATTTTGCAAGGTATCACAAGAGCATCATTGCAAACTAAATCATTTATATCAGCGGCATCATTCCAAGAAACTACCAAAGTGTTGAACGAAGCAGCAGTTGCAGGAAAAGTAGATTTCTTAGAAGGCCTGAAAGAGAATGTAATTGTAGGTCATAAAATACCTGCCGGAACAGGAATGCGTAAATTTACACGTCTTGTAGTTGGAACAAAGTCTTCAGAATCTGAAACTAATGTAAATGAAACTATAGAAAAAATAAATGTAGTATAATTATGAGCGATCAGAACAATAAACAAAAACAAGGGCAAATCAATATCGAGTTGACAGAAGAAATGGCAGATGGAATATATTCAAATTTAGCTATTATTAATCACTCAGTCTCTGAATTTGTTGTCGATTTTGTTTCGGTTATGCCAAGTACTCCAAAAGCAAAGGTAAAGTCAAGAATTATTTTGACACCACAACATGCTAAAAGATTACTTAAAGCTTTAGCTGATAACATTAGTAAGTTCGAAGCTGCTCATGGCGAAGTAAAAGATTATGAACGAGCACCTATTCCGATGAATTTTGGTCCAACAGGTCAAGCATAATTTTAATAAATAATTTTAAAAAGAGCTACTATATTATAGTAGCTCTTTTTTTGTTTACAATATTCATTTTAGTTTTTAATTACGTATTGAATACACGTGATGTCTTTATAATGCTACACTCAAAACATCAATTTCAGGAAGAAATTCTGTTATAAATAAAGAGAATAGACCAAATTACAAAAACAAGTATTGCTATAATACTCATTACTTTCATACCAAGCTTTGAAAATCTGCATTTTTGACTATAAAAGGAACAAGCAGAAAGGCTAATTTAATGAGTATCTAAAAGTTTCAAAAAAGCTAAGCTATTGATAATAAGCAAATGGTATTTTTTATCTAAAAAACAACACTATTGGTTTTGGAAAAATTATAGTTGTAAATGGTTAAAAACCAGATATTTGTCAAAAAT
>JALSVQ010000125.1 GCA_027073495.1 Flavobacteriaceae bacterium
ACCGCAAAATTTTTCAAATTTTGCTTTTGTATTTACGATTTTGAAAAAATTAAAAAAAATTTGCTATTTGCATAACTCAAAAATAAGTGTTAATTTAGTCGCACTAAAAAGATACACTGACCGTTATCTACAAGCAAAAAAAAAAATGAACAGAACATTTATAATAGGAGATTTACACGGATGCTATGATGAATTCATAGAATTATCAAATCAAATTGGGATAACAAAAAATGATTTAGTTATTTCACTTGGTGATATTGTTGATAGAGGAAATAAATCTGTTGAACTTTATAGGTATTTTAAAAACCGTGAGAACTCAATAGTATTAATGGGAAATCACGAAAGAAAGCACCAAAGAGGCATATTAAGTTACTCTCAAGAAATAGTTAAAGTGCAATTTGCTAATGAATATTCAGAATTTGTAAAATGGACTGAAACTCTTTCATATTTCTATGAAACTGAAGATGCAATAATAGTTCACGCATTTTTTGAACACGATAAAAAGTTACAAAATCAAAAACAAGAAGTGCTATCTGGAACAACTTCGGGCTCTAAATACTTAGAAAGTAAATATGAAGAAGGAAAGTTCTGGACTGATTATTACACAGGAAAGAAACCCATAATTTATGGACATCACGTAGTTGGAGAAGATGCGAAAATTTATAATAATACTTATGGAATCGATACAGGTGCTTGTCACGGAGGAAAATTAACAATACTTGAGTTGCCTGGCTTTAAATTACACCAAATAAAAGTAAAAACAGATTATTGGAAAGACGAACAATCAAAATGGCAAATCCCCGTTCTTAATGCTAAAAATTGGGAACAAATGAAAATCGAACACATTCGTAATCAGATAAAAAAATTAAACTATAAAGAAGAAATTGAAATTAAACAGTTTCTTAAGGAAATTCAAAACTGGCTTGATAACATTCTGAAAACAATGTTAATATTAAAAGAGAAATTAGAACAAATAACTCTTGAATTGAAAGACAAATATCAAGAAAACTTTAATAAGCAAGTTTCCATACTAAGTTATAGTACTTTTATTTATAAAGCAAGGTCTAATAATTTACACTTAACTGATTTGGAAAAAGTATTAGATACACCTGAAAAAGTAATAAAATCAGCAATTGAACTAAATTTATCAGAAATTCCAAATAGAAAAGCAAGTAGATAACACGGTATAAAAATAATAAGGGTTAAGCGCCAAACCCAAAATTGGTGCATATTAAGAAAGTCCGCCAAATCAAAGATTTGGCATTTAGTATAGTGAAATAAAATAAATAACGAAATGCCAACAATGGCTATAGTTAATACGGGTTTTGGTACTTAACCCAAAGTGAAGTACCTTGAATAAAGCCCGCAAAATTTTCAATTTTGCGTGTCTATTGAAATAAAGAAAAAATTAAAAATTTGGCTAAGTGCAAGTCCGAAAGTTCAGACTTCTGAATTCCCGTACTAACCATAGCCGAGACGTTGTGCACCTACCTTTGTCGATTCTAAATTAAAAATATTCTTTTGCCCAGCTTTCCAATCAAATTTAGCTCCTAAATATTTCTTAAATATTTTACTTCTAATGTCTTCTATATCTGATACTTTTCTTGTTCTTTTTCCATCTTTATTAAAATGTATATCTAACGCTTTTCCCATATGGTTTGTTGATGCTCTGTCATTTTGCTCATTGTCTATGTGACATCTATATCCTGAAGAAATTTTATTAAACGAATAATTTAATGATTTTTCTGTATTATCAAGATAAAACAATACTCCTTTTAAGCCATAAATTATGCTTCGATGAATACCCGGATATTCATATTTTCTATTTTTTTCAAGAATAGTTTTTTTCTGTTTTTCAGAAGAAAATTTCCCCTTACCAAATCCTGTGCATTTTCCGCAATCACATTTCATCTGGTCAAAAGAAATTGGATATTTATCGCTAAATTCATCAATAGCTTTAAGCTCTTTTTCAGAAACTACTCCAGTTGGGTCAATTTTCATATAATCTTCTTGAAATTGAATTACTGTTTTTTCGGTACGCTTTGTGAAATTTTCACTTGGTACATTTCCTCCAAACCCCGCTAAACGTATATTAATTTCTCTTACTACATCACCTTTATCTCCTTTTTTATAAAGCCTGCTCTCATTTACCTCAAACCATTCTCCACTCCCATAATACCAAAGGTTTGGTCTATTATCAAAAATTTCTTCGTATTGTACAGAAGCCCAATCGTTATCTGCTGGTTCAGCATCCATAGCAATATATAATTTTGCTTTTTTGTCTTTAGCTGCTTTTAATGCTTTTGCATATTTCTTATTATCTTCTTCATTAGTAGATTTTAAGGTTATTTTTGCAATTGCATAATCTGTAAAATTGCTAGCATTGGTTATGGTATCTTTATTTTTTTTAGCAAATTGACCAACAGTTGCAGTAAACAAAATGTTTGCTGT
Organism: Flavobacteriaceae bacterium; assembly: GCA_027073495.1. Classification (GTDB taxonomy): domain Bacteria; phylum Bacteroidota; class Bacteroidia; order Flavobacteriales; family Flavobacteriaceae; genus JALSVQ01. Next base: position 2,452 of record JALSVQ010000125.1, read on the forward strand.
ATCGCTACCTTCTTCTGTTACAAATATAGCTGTTTGCACATCGGCTAATACTTTTTTATCGCCTTGTTTTAGGTTCATTTTTATTTTGCGTTCTGGCATATTTTCGGTCTGAATAACCACATAGAGTTCATCGCCCAAGTTTGCCGTTTTTTGCTTTTCAAAACTTACCTTGCTTTTTAATAAGGATATGTTAATGCAATCGCCTTTATTGTACTTTTCTTGTTTAAATGCACTTATTATTTCTGCTAAACTTGTGCGCTTATCGGTTTCGTTTAAATTCCCTTTTTTCTTTTCGTTTTTTAATATAATGCCCGCAATTTTCTCTTTCTGTTCTTTTGTTTTGGTTCGGTTTCCATCACTTTTAAAAGTATATTCATGAGTTTTACCTGATGATGCATCTTTATCTATTCGTTTGGCTAAATATGCTGTTTTTACTCTTTGAATTTTATATTTAACGTATTTCTTGGTGCTGCTGTAAGTATTGCCATAGTAACTATTTTTGTATTTTTTCTATTTCTCCTTCTTGTTGTGTAATAACTTTCAACTTTATTTTATGTAAATCACTTGTTACCGAAAAATCTTTTATAATATCATTTTCTATTATGGCATCCTTATATATAAAATCTTTGCTGTGGTTACTTAAATCTATATCTATGTTTTTTCCTACTGCATTTTCTGTTTTTAACACCAAATATACTTCTTCTCCTGCTATTGGCTCTGCTTGTTCCTTCCCTTCCAAATCCGTATAATAGCAATCTACTATTTCTGGTTCGGTATCATTTATTGTGGTTGGTGCTACGGTTTTTGCAAACGGATCGGATACTTTCCAATACTTCTCAAATATCTTAGTTCCGCCATCTTCCATTATTGCTGGCGAAATCTCCATATAGGTACTCATTGGTTTACTGTTTACTCCATCAAAGTTTTCCATATATTTTAAGCAATAGACATCATATAGTTTTATATGTCGTGTTTTGCCGTTCATAGCGGTTGGTGATAATACTATCTCCAAGTTTTTCATTCTATTTTCGGCTACCATCCATTCGTAAAACAATCCTTCTTTGGTACTCTCAAATACGATACTCCATATTCCTCCTGTTGGTTTGGCGGATGGATATCCACTATAATCTGAGTTTTGCTCTATACTATATCTAAATTGTAGTATGTTAAACTCTTTTTCGTCTATGTGCAATTTAGCTATAATACTCATTCTTTCTTTTTCTTGTTTTTATCTTACCAAAGGTATGATTTTATGTGTTTTCTCTTTACTTTGCAAATCTATAAAACTTTTTAATACTAAAAAAAGGGGAAAAATCCCCTTTTTTTAGTACTTATTAAATATTATTATTAATTTATTCCAATATTAATATCTTTTTCAACTATATAGTTATATTGATTTTTAACTGTAACATAAATTGTTTCATTATTATTATTGGTTGAACGAGTTTTCATTTTAAATATTTGTTGAACAGGTGTATGATTAGAAGTATCACTAATCACTCCATTTCTTGAAAAGGGAGCATTTACAAAATTTTCACCAACATTTTCAACTTTAAAACGTCCATCTATTTCAAAATCATAAGTCAAATCTTGGTCATAACCATCTAATAAATTTACATCAACTGTTAAGTTAAATTCCTGGTCAATATTAACAGTGTTATTACTTAAACCTAAAGTAATTCCAAACCCTGGTCTTTTACATTCTAAATGAAAAAGCTTTTCTTTAGTTACTCCATTTTTTGTTACTATTAGTTTGTATTTGGTTTTTAATGGTATTTCCTCAGCATCTCCTTCAGTATATGAACCAGATGGTGCATTGGTTGGTGTCAAATTAATTGTTAATGGGTTTCCATCTGATACAGTTACCGATGTATCTGTATTAAAAGTTGCTGCTGTTCCTCCTATCATTAATGTACCACCTGCTCCCATTGGGCCACTAAAATTTTGAACTACCTCAAGCTTTGCTGTATATGTTTCTCCTGGGCCTCCTCC
>JALSVQ010000126.1 GCA_027073495.1 Flavobacteriaceae bacterium
CTAATCAACGTGCCATCAAAACGCACCTCGTCAGTAGGTTTTACTTTATAGCCCATCTCGCTTATGGTTTTTCCATTAACGGTTACATTGCCCGAAGCAATATAAACATCAGCTTCACGACGTGAACAAATACCAGCATTAGCTACATATTTATTAAGACGTATCAAACCATCTTTATTTTCCTTTGGAAGTGGTTTTGGTTTTTTATAAAATTTCTTTTTAAAAGGCTTCTTCCCTTTAGCATCAAATTTACGATCTCGAGATTGATTTGATTTACGTTCCATTATATATATTTTGGGCAAAGATAGTCAGTTTTGACAAAAATCAATTTTAATAGTTGCTTATTATTAATAAAAATTGTAATTTTATTGCATTAAAAAAAATTTAACATTAAAAAAATAGATACTATGGCAGTAATGAAAGTAATCGAAGTGATGGCTAACTCAGAAACAAGTTGGGAAGAAGCAACAAAAAAAGCAGTTGCTCATGCGTCAAAAAGTGTGAAACACATCAAATCAGCATTTGTACAATCACAAAGTTGTGTTGTAAAAGATGGTGCTGTTGCAGAATTTCGTGTAAACGTAAAAATTACCTTTGAAGTAAAATAAGACAACTTTTTAAACAAGACCCTAAAAGCGTTTTTTCAAATATAGAAAAAACGCTTTTTTTATTTATATTTGCCTAAAACAAGCATCATGTTCAAAAACATAACACTCCTTATATTAATTCTTGCATTTTATAGTTGCCAGAGTCAAACTCCAAAAGAAATGGAAGAAACCCATAAATACACCAATGATTTAATCAAAGAAACAAGTCCTTATCTCTTGCAGCATGCGCACAATCCGGTGCAATGGCATGCTTGGAATGATCAAACACTCGAACTGGCAAAAAAAGAGAACAAACTCATTCTTGTAAGTATTGGTTATGCTGCTTGCCACTGGTGTCACGTGATGGAACACGAATCTTTTGAAAATGATTCTGTAGCCAAAATAATGAATGCCCATTTTATCTGTATCAAAGTAGATCGTGAGGAACGTCCCGATATTGATCAAGTCTATATGAGTGCTGTGCAACTTCTTACAGGGAGTGGCGGCTGGCCATTGAATGCAATTGCCTTACCAGATGGTCGTCCGTTTTATGGTGGTACGTATTTCCCTAAAGAACAATGGGTACAAGTCTTGCAAAAAATAGCAGATTTGTATAAAAATGAACCTAAAAAAGCAACAGAATACGCCGAAAGACTAGCCGAAGGCATTAAAACTAAAGAATTAGTAAGCATCAATACTAATGCTATTGCTTTTAATAAAAATAATGCTTTGGATATCATAACAAATTGGAAGCCGCAATGGGATCTGATTTTTGGCGGCAGAAAAGGAGCTCGTAACAAATTTCCTTTGCCAAACAACTATCAATTTTTATTGCGTTACGGCACACAATTTAAAGATAAAGCTGTATTAGATTATACCCATTTAACTTTAGAAAAAATGGCCTTAGGTGGTATTTATGACCAAATAGGTGGTGGCTTTTCGCGTTATTCAACAGATACCAAATGGCATGTGCCTCATTTTGAAAAAATGCTTTATGACAACGGGCAGTTAGTAAGCCTCTATAGTGATGCTTATCTTGCCAAACCAAATCCGTTATACAAGCAAACGGTCTATGAAACCTTAGATTTTGTAAGTCGTGAATTAATGGACAAAACAGGAGCTTTTTATTCTTCATTAGACGCCGATTCTGATAATGAAGCCGGTCATCTGGAAGAAGGGGCTTTTTATGCTTGGAAAAAAAAGGAACTAACAGCATTATTAGCTGATGATTATGAGCTGTTTGCTTCGTATTATAATATCAATAATTACGGACAATGGGAAAATGGTAATTATGTACTTATTCGAAAAGAGCAAGATAATACATTTGCAAAAACACATCATATTGACCAAAAAACATTAGCTAAAAAAGTAGCAACTTGGAAGCAATTATTATTTGAAGCTCGAAGCAAAAAACCAAGACCCCGTTTGGATGATAAATCATTAACCTCTTGGAATGCCATAATGCTCAAAGGTTTTGTTGATGCATACCGCGTTTTTGGCGAACAACGTTTTCTAGATTCAGCCTTAAAAAATGCGAATTTCATTAGCAAAATACAGCAACGTCCTGATGGTGGTTTAAATCATAATTACAAAAACGGAAAAAGCACAATCAATGGTTATCTTGAAGATTATGCCAGTGTTATCGATGCTTATTTGGCACTTTATGAAGTTACCTTTGACCAACAATGGTTAGACAAAGCCAAAACATTGACCAACTACAGTTTTGACCATTTCTTTGATGAGAAGAGTCACCTCTTTTTCTTTACTTCTAATGCGGACAATAAACTCATCGCTAGAAGTATGGAGACTATGGATAATGTGATTCCTGCATCAAACTCTATAATGGCAAAAAACCTCTTCAAACTGGGACACTATTTTGATAATAAATCATATCAAAAAACAGCCAAACAGATGCTCCATAATGTAAGCCCTAAAATGTCTGCTTACGGCGCTGGATATTCCAATTGGGGTGATTTATTATTAAACTATATTGCACCGTATTACGAAGTGGCTTTTGTAGGGAAACAAGCAACTGAAAAAGCGCATGCTTTTGAGAAAAAATATATTCCTAATAAGCTCCTTGCAGGAAGTAAAACAGCAAGTGAATTACCATTACTAAAAGATCGTTTTGTAACCGAAAAAACATATATTTATGTTTGTGTTGATCAAGCTTGCAAAATGCCTACAGAAACCGTTTCGAAAGCTTTTCAATTAGTAGAATAAAATTGTATTTAAAATAAAACCTATGTTATCCATTGACCCAAAAGACATCGCAACAGCACAATTACACGCATATTTACTTGGCGCCATAGCACCGCGCCCTATTGCCTTTGCAAGTACAGTTGACCAAAATGGCAATCCTAACCTTGCGCCTTTTAGTTTTTTTAATGTCTTTAGTGCCAATCCGCCAATTCTCATTTTTTCGCCAGCAAGAAGAGTGCGGAACAATACGACAAAACACACATTAGAAAATGTACTAACAACAAAAGAAGTGGTTATCAATATTGTCAATTACGATATTGTACAGCAGATGTCTTTAGCAAGCACAGAATATGCAGCAGGAGTAGATGAGTTTGAAAAAGCAGGATTAACCAAGCTACCCTCAGACAAAGTAAAACCTTTTCGAGTAGCAGAATCTCCAGTTCAAATAGAATGTAAAGTTTTAGAAGCAAAAGCTTTGGGTAATGAAGGCGGTGCAGGAAATTTAATTATTTGTGAAGTAGTAAAAATGCATATTTCTAAAAATATTTTAGCTAATAATGGCGCCATTGACCAACATAAAATAGACCTTGTTGCGCGTATGGGCGGCAGTTACTACACAAGAGCCAAAGCAGGCTTTTTTGAAATACCAAAACCACTAAGCACACTTGGAATAGGTGTTGATGCATTGCCAGAAAGCATTAAAAATAGTACTGTTTTAACAGGAAACAATCTCGGTATGCTGGCTAATGTAGAAACACTACCAAACCAAAAAATAGTTCGTGATTTTTTAACTAAAAATCCTGAAATAAAAGTGTTAGACGCTATAAAAAAACAAAAAAAAGCACAAGAATATTTAACTAAAAATGATGTAGCAACAGCTTGGAAAATTTTATTAAGCTAAAAACTAGTAAAATAAACAATTATCAATACCTTTGCACCGCAATAAAAAAGAAGAAAACATGGAATTATCAGGAAAAATAAAAAAGATTTTTGAAACAAAAACCTATGGGGCAAATGGGTTTAGAAAACGTGAAATGGTACTTACTACCAATGAACAATACCCGCAAATGCTATTGGTAGAGTTTGTACAAGACAAATGTGATTTACTAAACAATTTTGCCGAAAATGATGACGTTACAATAGGTATTAACCTACGTGGTCGCGAATGGATAAACCCAGAAGGTGAAGCAAAATATTTCAACAGCATCACAGGTTGGAGAATTCAAAAAGCAGCACAAAGTACTGGAAGCATACCGCCTCCACCAGAAATGCCTCCAATTGATAATTTAGAAAAATTTGAAGCTCCTGCAAGCAATGATACTGCCGCAGAAGATGACTTACCATTCTAATAATTAAATGGCAAAGCAGCACTATATAAATATTAAAAACCGAAAAGCACGATTCCACTATGAGTTATTAGACACTTATATAGCGGGTATTGTGCTTGGCGGTACTGAAATAAAATCCATACGTAGTGGCAAAGCAAGTATTTCTGAAAGTTTTTGCGAATTTAATGAACAAGGCGAACTATTTGCCATTAATACTTATGTAGAAGAATATGCCCAAGGCAACTACTACAATCACAAACCACGAAGTGAACGCAAACTACTACTTAACAAAAAAGAGCTTAAAAAATTAAAACGTGCTGTCGA
>JALSVQ010000127.1 GCA_027073495.1 Flavobacteriaceae bacterium
TTATATTGTGCATTTACTTGATTGAGTATTTTAACAAGTTTTGGATAATTTCTAATTTTTTGCAATTCTTGATGATTTCTTGGATTGATGCCAAATTTATGAGCGAAAAATTCAAATTTGTAAGTTAGATAATTTGCATTAATCATATTTGCATTTATTCCGTTTGGATACATTTTTAAAGACTTGTTAATAATTTGTTTTACAAATTCATCATAACCAAATTTGTGAATATATCCGTTAGCCATATCTACCAACATTAAAGACAAAAGTTCTTTTTTTGTTAGATTACTCATATACACTTTATTTTGTAGTGCTTCTGATTTTATATAACCTGACCTTAATATCATTGAATTAGTTGTAAACATTCGGTTTGTTAATTCTACATTATACCAATAATTCATTTCATCTTTAAAACGAATGTACGAATGACTTGGTGATAAGGACAAAAAGGCTTCTGCTCCAATTTCTTCGGCAAGTATTAAATAAAGTCTTGGCATTGAGTTACATTGTCCTTTATTGCTGAAAAGCAATTTTGTTACAAACATTTTAGACCAATCTTTATCTCCCATATAATCGTTGAAATCATAAGTAATCGGTAAATGTTTCAAATCTTTTCCTTTGACTTGCAAAGTATCGGCAAAAAACCGAAAAAGGATAAAGTTTTTAGCAACATTACTGTTTTTATCATAGCCAAATTCGTCCATTTTTTGCAACAGAAATTTTCCTGTTTGTTTAACGATTTGGTTAAATGCGGCAGCATTTTCTTTTTCTTCGTGATAGGCGTTTTCAATTAAAAAGGTAACTTCCTTAACGGAATAATTGTTTGCGTCCATTTCAGAAATTTCTTTGAATGCTTTTTGGTAATATTTTGTACCGTTTATATTTTTTTTACTTGGTAAGTTATAGTTTATTTCGGTTGGTTGATTTTCAAATTCTGATATTGCTTCTTGTACGAGTTTTCTGCTTTGTATGCTGCGTTGTTGTATTTGTTTATCTGCTTGTTGAATAAGTAATTGATTTCTTTGCTGAATACTTAAATTTGGGTTGTAAATGTTTTGGGTTTTCGGCTGATTTATTCCGTAATTTGTTTTTACAACATTTGGTGGTTGTATGGTTGCTATTTTTGGTGGTTTTGGCGTTGGGTCAATTGTTCCAATAGTTTGAGCGTTTACTATTTGGGATATTCCGAATAGTAGAAGTATTGTTAAGTTTATTATTTTTCCGTTTTGCTTTGTCATTTTTCCCTTTATGATTTGCAATTTTTTGTTACGTTTGGTCGGTCACGCCTTGTGCCTAACGGTTGGTATATGGTGTCGTGACTGACGATAGGAAGGCATGCACTATATAAAGTGTTATCTTTATTTTTTACAATTCTAAAAGTACTATTTTCGTTCCGTTTGATTCGTCTGGGTCTTCATTTATTGATTCAAATATCAATTTAGTTCCATTATTTGAAATTGAAACCGCTCCGTCATAACCATCAAAAGTTGTTAGTCTAATAGGATTTGTTCCGTCAATAGATATTTTGTAAATATTTGCAATATTCACTTGAAAATCACTACTGAAAATTATTGATTGACCATCAGAAGTAAATGAAGCATCTGTACAATTACCAAGATTTGAAGTAACTTGGGTTTTATTTGTTCCGTCAATATCTATAATCCAAATATTCCATTGTCCATTAATCTTTTGCTGATACAAAATTTTATTATTAGCTGGAGACCAATTAGGTTGTCTACAATCATCACCTTGGTCTGTTAATTCAACATAATTAGATGTTCCATCAATTTTGTATTTTGTTATGATTCCATCTCCTTCAACATCTAAAATATGTGACTCAAAAACTGTCCAATCTCCAATAGGATTAAAAGTAGGCTCATAAGCCACTTTATTTGTCCGATTTGTTATTTGAATTTCATCACCTGCCTGCCCATTTTCATTAATTTGATATATTTCATCATGAGGCTCTCTTGATGATGAAAAAATAATTTTTCCATTTTTCCAAGATGAACCAGGTAGGTTTACATTTGCACTTCCGTCAGAAACTAATAGGGTTAAGTTTTCTGTGGTTAATTCAAATTTATAAATTTCAGCAGGTTCAATATTATAGCCATTTATAAACCTTGTAAATATGATAGAATTATCGTCAGGAGAAAATGTTGGATTTTGAAGGCTTCCGCTTAGCGGTATGTTTAAAGTAATTCCATTATCATTCCTTTGTTCCGAAACAATTGTTTCATCATCTTTTTTACAAGACAATAAAGTTAAAATTAATATAAGTATGATTGTATTTTTCATTTTTTTAATTAAAGATAACGTTTCAGTATATACTAAGTGCTGGTGTAAATATACAACTAATTTTCGATTTAGCAAATAGCAGAATTTTTAATTTTTTCTTTTCGCAATAATCAGGCAAAATTGAAAATTTTGCGGACTTCATAAAAATGCCTAAACTTTCAATTCATCACTGAACGCCCTATTTGCTATATACAGTGTTAGCCTTAGTTATTTTTTAATCACTTTAATAGTAGATATATTCTCTTTATTATTGTTGTAAATTTTTATGAAATATATACCGATTTTTTGATTTGTTAAATCAATCAATTTCTGATTATTTTTTTTCGATTCGAGAAGTTGACCACTTATGGAATAAATTTTGTAATTAAAATCTAAAATCCCTTCAATATAAATCATTCCAGTTGTAGGATTTGGATATATAGTTACATTAATTTCATTGACATCATTTATTCCTAAAACTGAACCATATTCGTCAGCACCACAATCTACAATGCTATTATGAATTCTTATTTCTCCATCCATATCAACTTCTGATGTTCCTGCAACAAAAGAAGGGTTTCCCGAATTAATTGCAGGCGACCCAGTATTTAAATGTAAATCGGGATTAGGAATTGTTTCGTTTATGAATAATGGGTTTGAGAAATTAGAATTAACATCTTGTGAAGTTCCTGTTTGATATGTACTAAATTCATTATATTCAACTCCATTAATTTCTATTACAATGTCATTGCTCCCACTTGAAGTATAAAATAGATTATAGTTTAGTGATAATGTTGGGTTTGCATTTCCACTTATTATTAATACTTTGTCTGTATTATTGGCATATATAATGTTATTTTCAATAATTGAATTTTCAACATATGATATTAATAATTCACCATTGTACGAATTATCGGTATCATTATTAAATAAAGTGTTATTTGTTATTGTAGTTGTTTCCACTTTTCCTGATGTTGGATAGTTGTAACCACCTAATGCAATCCCAGAAACTTTATTATTATAAATCAGGTTATTTCTTACAGTAATATTTGATGCCGATGGGTCATTTGGTGCATTTCCATTGTTTTCACAACCAACCTCAATACCATAATCATTATTGTAAGAAGTATTATTTTCTATTGTTATGGATTTTCCACCATCTATATATATACCGCCTGCTGCTGCATACGCAGATGGGTTATCGTGTATGTTATTATTTTTAATTAAACCATTTCTTGCTTGGTCTAAAGTTGGGTCAGAACATTCTCCTTCGTGTCCAATGGCAACAATGGGAATATTTGTGTTGTTATAAATGTGATTATTTTTAACTTCAAACCCATCAATGTTACCATTTATAGATAAGCATTCACTCCAGCCAGTTTCACAATCGTGTATAATGTTTCCATTAATAACTAAATTATTAATGGAATTTAAAGGGTCTCGTCCAAATGCAATAATTGGTTGACTATTTTGTGAAGAATTTGGGGTTTGTCCCACAGCCGTTGATGAGTAATCTATATTTGAAAACTCATTATTAAGGATGGAGATATTACTACTATTTATAACAAGGATACCAATTGCATCTAGTTTTTGATAATCTTGAAATTTTAATCCTTTGATATTGACATAATCAACATTCTCAATTTTCAGTAAATATTCATAGTCAGAAAGTGTTGTTCCACTAATAGTAACAATGTCGTTATTGTAGTTTCTAATGGTTATTTCTTGTCCTGATGTTCCTGAAATAGTCAAGTCTATTTTACCTATATAAGTTCCTGCCATTATGTTCAATGTGTCTCCAATGTTTAATTGACTTACTCCATATTGTATAGTTTTCCAAGGTGTACTGATACTTCCGTTGTCAGAATTATTTCCTGTTGTGGCTACATAATAATTTGTTTGAGCAAAACTACAAACCGAAATTATTAATATTAAAATTGTTGAAATTGTGTTTTTCATTTTTTCTTATTAAGGCTAACGACTACAGTATGAGCAGTAATGGTTTAAAATGCTCTTACTTCGTGTTGTAAAAGTAGCACATTTTTTTGAATTTTACAAATTCAAAAAAAATATTAAGGTATAAATTTGAAAAATTTTGCGGACATCCTTTTACAAAATGAACATTGAAGTTAGCAATTAGCCATTATTG
>JALSVQ010000128.1 GCA_027073495.1 Flavobacteriaceae bacterium
AAAGACTATCTATATTCTTGCTATCAAACAATTCGCCAGTATCTTCATAGATAGCAAGCATTGGAATATTTGTATTGTTATTAATTATTTTTAAGTCTAATGAAGGGTCTGCATTCAAATCAGATTCAGCAAAATGTTTTTGAGCTGCTGCCCATATTTCCATTTTGTTGCGTTCTTCAATTTTTATTTTTTGAAAAAACCGCCATGTATTCCAAAGAATCAATACTACAATAAGGAGTGAACCTAAAACTAGTACCCAACGTATATATTTTGATTGTAATTGTTTCATTTATCTCGTAAAAGTACAATAATTTAGTAAACTTTTGTAAATACATTTATATAGCGTGTTTTGTTTTGCAAATGGTATTACCCAGTAGAAATCTCATGATTACAGCTAAATCAGAATATTTCTTGGCATTCGCCTCTCACTTTATAAAAGTTGTAAATCTTACAGAATTTGAGAACAGAATTAAATATTATTAATTTTGAAAGAAACCAAGCAACAACTTATCGCCCCATTCGCAACTTACTCACTTCATCTTCGGTCAAATGACGCCAGTTACCTCGTGGTAAATTTTTCTTAGTGAGTCCTGCAAAAAATGTGCGGTCTAATTTGGTTACCGTATAACCAAAACTTTCAAAAATATCGCGTACCAAACGGGTATGTCCTTGTTGTATTTCTATACCAATTTCAGATTTAACTCCATTTAAGTATGCCAATTTTACTATTTCTATTGGTCTTCCATTGAGTTTAAAGCCATCTACTATGGTATTATAATCTTTCATTTTAAGGTTTTTATCCAATGATAGTTGGTAGATTCTTCGTATTTTACTTGCTGGGTTTGTCAGTTTTTTTGCCAAATCACCATCATTTGTAAACAACAGTAATCCTGTTGTGAATCTATCCAATCTTCCTACAGGATAAATACGCACATTGGCGGCATTATCTACCAATTCCATAACCGTTCTACGTTCTTTATCATCACTAGTAGAAACAATAAAGTTTTTTGGTTTATTGAGCAAAACATATACTTTTTTCTCAGGGCTAATCAACGTGCCATCAAAACGCACCTCGTCAGTAGGTTTTACTTTATAGCCCATCTCGCTTATGGTTTTTCCATTAACGGTTACATTGCCCGAAGCAATATAAACATCAGCTTCACGACGTGAAC
>JALSVQ010000129.1 GCA_027073495.1 Flavobacteriaceae bacterium
TTTCCACATGAAGAGATACCCCAAGTGATACAAAATAATCAAAAATTTCTTTATCATTAGCTTGAACAGCATAATGAAGCAAAGAAAATCCTCCACTTTTACTATATTTACCATCTTTCATGTGGATATCTGCACCATCAGATACTAATGTTTTTATTTTTTGCAAGTCATGTAAAGCTATCGCTTTTTTCATATCATAATTTCCTTTTTTGTTTCAACTTCAATATTAACTTTATGCATCTACTTTTCTCTTTCCAATTCCCAAACACCATAGGCCCATAATTCTTTTAACTGTTTTAAATTTACAATAGTATCGGGCAGTCTTGTTAACTCATTTTCGTCTAAAGAAAGCACTTCCAAATTTCGTATCCGTGTAACTACAATGGGGAGTTGCTTTAATTGAAGAGCATAAATTCCAAGATTTCTTAAATGATATAATCTATCAATCCATTGAGGAAATTCAATTAAAGGATTAGCGCCAATATCAATTTTTTTTAGTTTTGACAAATTCCGAAATGATTGTGGTATTACAGTAATTTGATTTTCAGATAATGATAATGTTTCTAAATTTTTAAATTGAAGTATTAATGCTGGCGCAACAGTAAACTTATTATTACGAAGTTTAAGTGTTTTTAAATGTTTAAGCTCCGTAATAAATTCTGGTAATTCCGTAAGCTCATTATTCCTTAGATCAAGTTCTTCTAGATTAGCATACTTTAAAACACTTTTTGGAACCTGTCCTAGTGATTTATTAGAGAGGTTTAAAACAGTTGATTTATAGTCTTTCTTATCAAGAATCATAATCTTTTAATTTACGCCTTTCCCAATAGATAAAAATCAAGTTGTTTGCGTTTGAGGTCTGCACTTTTTACTTTCACGCGCACTTCATCACCCAATTGGTATTTTACCTTACTCACTTGACCTACTATCGCATGGTTTTGTTGATCGTAGACAAAATAATCATCTTGTATCTCTTTGGTACGAATCATTCCTTCACATTTATTGGCTATAATCTCCACATAAACACCCCATTCTGTAGCTCCAGAAATAACACCTATAAATTCTTGGTCTTGGCGTTCTTGCATATATTTTACTTGCATGTATTTAATCGATTCACGCTCTGCTTTGGTTGCTAGCAATTCACGTTCCGAACTGTGTTGGCATTTCTTCTCATAACTTGTTTCGCTAACACTGCTTCCTCCATCGAGATAATGCTGTAACAAACGGTGCACCATCACATCAGGATAACGTCGTATTGGAGAAGTGAAATGCGAATAATATTCAAATGATAAGCCATAATGCCCAATGTTTTTGGTGCTATAAACGGCTTTACTCATGGTACGAATAACCAAAGTTGCAATTAAGTTTTCTTCGGGTTTCCCTTTGATATCTTGAAGCAGTTTATTCAAAGATTGTGCAAGGTCTTTTCCGTTTTTAGTGTTTATTTTATAACCAAAATTGGCAATCACTTGTTTTAAATCAAGGATTCGATCTTCTTTAGGCTCATCGTGAATACGATATACAAAAGTCTTTTTAGGCTGTTGTTTTCCTATGAATTCTGTTACTTTTCTATTGGCAAGAAGCATAAATTCTTCAATTAATTTATTGGCATCTTGACTGGTTTTGAAATACACATCAATTGGGTTGTTATCGGCATCAAGTTTAAAGCGTACTTCTGATTTGTCAAAAGAAATTGCTCCTGAATCCATACGTTTTTTACGCATTATCTTTGCCAATTTATCCAAAGTGGTGATTTCAAAATTGTAATCTCCTTTGCCTGTTTCGATAACTTCTTGAGCATCTTCATAAGCAAATCGTCTATCAGAATAGGTTACTGTACGTCCAAACCATTCTTTTTTAATGTTTGCATTGGCATCCATTTCAAAAACAGCAGAAAAAGTATATTTTTCTTCATTAGGACGCAACGAGCAAACACCATTTGATAATACTTCTGGAAGCATTGGCACTACTCTATCAACCAAATAAACAGAGGTTGCTCTGCGGTATGCTTCATCATCGAGCAAAGTACCGGGTTGCAGATAGTGACTAACATCTGCTATATGAATACCGATTTCAAAATTGCCATTATCGAGTACTTGAAAAGACAAAGCATCATCAAAATCTTTGGCATCTACAGGGTCAATAGTAAAAGTAGTTATGCCACGCATATCCCGTCTTTTCTTAATTTCTTCAGCACTTATTTCCTTTGAAAGGTTATCAGCTTCTTGTTCTACTTCTGTTGTAAATTCATACGGCAAATCATACTCGGCAAGTATGGAATGAATTTCAGTATTGTGCATACCTGGTTGCCCTAATATCTGCACTACAGCTCCAAAAGGGCTATTGGCATTTTCTGGCCAATCAATAAGTTCTACCACTACTTTATCGCCATCTTGTGCTTCACCGAGTTTTCCTTTACTGATAAAAAAGTCTGCATATACTTTTTCATTATCAGGTACTACAAAAGCAAAATTTTTGCTCATGCGCACCGTTCCAACAAATCGGTTTTTGAAACGTTTTAGGACTTTGTTAATTTCTCCTTGAGGTTTACGTCCTGGTTTTGATCTGTAAATATAGACCTCAACAGTATCACCATCCAAAGCATGATTGAGGTGCTCTCTAGGGATAAAAATATCGTGTTCCATATCTTCTACCAACACATAGCCCGAACCATTACGTATCAATTCTAAAGTTCCGATACTATAATCATTACTTTTGTTGAGCTGATATCTCCCGCGTTCCTTTTCTTTAATCATTTTTTGTGCCGCAAGTGCATTTAAAGCCTTGATAATCAAATCTCGTGATTTGGCATCTTCTAAATCGAGTTTTGCAGCTATTTGCTTATAGTTATATGCTTTTTTACTGTCTTTTTGTAAGATTTGTAAGATTTTTCCAGAGTAATCTTTTTGTTTTCTTTTATTAATCTTTTTGAATTTTTTTTTCATTTAGTTTTTTTATTATTCAGATACGTTTAATAATTTTATCGTATCGTTTACTTTTATTTTGTTTAAAATAATAAAGGAGAGATTGCTGTGTGAATTTTAGCTTATTAGTTTTAAACTGTGGCAAAGATACGTTTTTTTTATGACAAAGAAATTTTAATTCAAAATATTATAATTTCATTATTTTAAATAGCTAAAATTAAGTTAGTTATAAAATAAATTAACAAAATTGTAACATTTTTGATTTTTAAGCGTCTTTATAGTATAAGCCAATTAATTATGAAACGATTTTACAAAATAGTAGTAGTTTTTTCACTCCTTTTTACTTTAGGAATGGTAGCTGCTTATCAAGTAATTAATACGTGTTTAGAATCAGATGAACAATCCAATCAAGATGAATTTGTGGTATTAAAACATGTGCAGCACACATTACACAACAGTGCGATTGATGCAAAATCTATTTTAAGTTTTTTGAATAATTAAAAAACTAATTATTGTATATCTATGAAAAAACATACAAACCTTTTTGGATTTAGTCTTTTATTAGGGTTTATCTTTATACTATTTGCTAGATTTACAAGTAAAACTTCAACTAAAATTACTAATAATGAATCTTTAAATCCTCCTTTTGTTTTGGACAATTCGATTATGAGAGCTGACAATACTAATCTAATCAAAATACCAATTTCCTAAATCGGTATGTAAACCAACTTGAAACCAAGTCGTTTTGCTTTTTACAAAATTAACCTGTGGTGCTTTGGGTGTAAATGATCGTGCTGTAAGGCTTGCAAAAGCGTGTAAATTTGTTTTAGGATTGACCAAATAACCCAAGTTAAACTGTGCTGTTGCTATGCTTGCGCTATTTCCTTGCCCTGTAGTATTGCCATAATTATTCGGATGATTATTATAACTTTGGTAAATATCACCACCATTACTCACTGTAGAATCAGTATCAAAACCTTTTATACCAAGACTAAGTTGCGCATTAGCAAACCAACGTTGTTGTGTATAACGTGCTATTAGATTGACTTCTCTAAAATTTGCGCCCCAAGGATGCGCCAATGACTGATTCATATGTCCGTAGTTCAATACAGGATTGGCATGCGAATAGGTATATGGTCGAGCCATCTTTTTCACCTTATTGTTTTTTAATAATTGTCTTCGGCAGTTTTTCCATCAAAAATTTTCTTTGCAGAAGATGTTCCGATACGTTCCACCCCCATTTCTACCATTTTTACGGCATCTTCGTAAGAACGCACTCCTCCTGCAGCTTTTATAGCCAATGGTGAAGCATATTCTTTGATAATTTGCATCGCTTCAAATGTAGCACCATTAGGTTTTCCTTCTGTAGTTTTAAAAAATCCTGTTGATGATTTTACAAATACATTTTCGGCATTTTCTTCGCCAAAATTACTGATAGTAACTTCTTTTATCAATGTAGAAAGCTGTGCAATTTCTTCATCAGTAAGTGCTGCTACCTCTATTATCCATTTGACTTTTTTGTCATTATCTAAAGCTATTTTTATTCCTTTGAACACTTCGCTTTTTACCAAATTAATTTTTCCTTCTTGAAAAGCTTTATAGTTCACTACAAAATCAAGTTCATCAGCACCATCAACTATTGCTTGTTGTGCTTCTGCCAATTTAGCTTCCGTACTTGCTGTTCCTTCGTGAAAACCGATAACCGTACCAACAAGTACCTTTGCTCCTGCTTGTTGAATCATTTCTTGTGCAAGTTTTACATATTCTGGGCGTATCATAGCGAGTACAAAATCATTAGCAATACATTCTGACACGAGTGCTTTAACTTTTGCGACCGTTTCAGTTTCGCTTATTTCTGCTTGTGCAGCAGTTTTTAAATAGGTTGAATCTAAGTGTTTATTTATTTGCATTATTCGTAGGCTTTAATTTCATTATCATAAAAAGTATTTGCTGCTGTTATCAACGTTGCTACTTCATTAGCCAATTCAGCTTCATCACTACCATCTAAACCGTCAAACCATTCTACTTCATCTGTGGTTAGATTAATAATAAAACGTGGATAATCAGTATGTAGTATAAATATTGCTTCGGGATAATTAGAATTATCAGCAATTAAAAATTTAGGAAGTTCCATGTTTTTTCTGTATTAATTTTTTGGTTAAATAATCAAATCGTAAATATAATATTATTGCCGATAAAGTTAAACCTATTAAAAGACCTATCCAAATTCCTGTTGTTTTTAATGAAGTATGTAGTCCTAAATACCAAATAATAGGCAGTGCAATAATCCAATATGCTACAAATGTAATAACAGTCGCTGCCGTTACATCTTGCAATCCGCGCAATGCACCCAAGATAACCGCCTGAATTCCATCGGATAATTGAAAGAAACCAGCAACAAGCATGAGTTTTGCCGAAATGGCAACAACTTCCATTACTTTTGGTGTCATTAAATCGGCTTTAGCAAAAAATAAGGTCGGCAAATAATGATTAAAAACGATAAAAATAAAAGTGAACACTATTTCTATTAAGAAAATCAACAATAGATTAGATAATGCTACTTCGCGTAGTTTGATATAATTACCCAATCCACGCTGATTTCCAACGCGTATTGTAGTAGCAACTGCCACACCAATAGCAATCATAAAAGTTGTAGAAGCAAGTTGTAGTGTAACGGTATTTGCTGCTTGGGCATTAACACCAATAACACCAGAAAACCATATAGCAATAAGAAAAATACTCACTTCAAAAAACATCTGCAAGGCAGTAGGAATTCCAATTTTGAAAAAACGGATAAAACGGGATTTTTTGAATGACTCCCAAGCCATAGGTTTTAAATATGGGATTACAGTTTTATTATTTTTGAGAAATAAGAATAAGATAACAACCAATCCGATACGTGAAATCAACGTTCCTAGTGCCGCACCTACTATTTCTAAACGTGGAAAAAACCACACACCGTAAATCAATAAATAATTAACCAACACGTTAATACCATTTGCCATAAAGGTAGCATACATAGCATATTTGGTAAAAGATAAACCGTCAGAAAACTGTTTTAATGCCTGAAACATCATAACAGGTATCATAGAAAACATAGCGATATTAAGGTATGGGATAGCAAGTGTAACTACTTCTTCTGGCTGACCAAAAAAAGGAGAAGACAATATTGGTTTTGCAAAAAACACCATAATAAGCATAAGTAATGCTAGTAATACGGATAGCACAAAACCATGTTGAAAATCACTTCGTCCTTGCTTTACATCAGCTTTGGCATGAGCCTCAGCTATAAGTGGCGTAATAGCAAAAGAAAAGCCAATACCAAAAGATAAGAAAACGAAAACCAAACTATTGGCTAGTGATGTAGCAGCCAACTGCTTGGGATCTCCCAATTTTCCTATCATCACAGTATCTGCAAGACCAACCAACATATGCCCTAGTTGCCCTAGCATAACTGGATATGCCAATTTAAGATTGGTATTGAATTCTAAAGTATATTTTTTAAGCATAAAATTTTGAAATAAGCTTGCAAAGGTACTGCTTAATGTGGAATAGACAACTATATTATTACAAAATAATCATTAGGCATCCAACAGTTTCGTGCTATTTTGAATACTAGCTAAAAAACTCAATTTCATTAGAAAAAAGCAAAAGATATTTATTTAGATGATACTATCATTTTTTTGATCCATTGCCCTTTATCTGTATTAATCTGAATAAAATAAATTCCTGCTTTCAATGACGATATATCAATATTTGCAGTCGAAAGATTAGCAACTTTTAAAACTAATTTACCCGTTATACTTTTGATGCTAATTGACGTTATAGTCTCATTTTGATTAAGCAATTCCACATGAATAAAATTAGTTGCTGGCATTGGGTATAATTTAAACACATTATCAGCCTCCTCACCTACCGATAAAGCATCTATATGTCCATCGTTATCTGCGTCACCACAATAAGCTTGTAGTTTCCAAATAGCAGGATTCCCCCAAGTTCCTGGTTGATTTTCTGAACATTTATATTCATAGGCAGATTCGGGTCGTGTTGTGATATAATAGTCTGTTACAGCCAAATCAGGTATCGTTCCCATATCTTTTTGTGCAGCACTTCCATTACCCAAAGCAACATTTTTAGCATTAATATTACCTTCAAAAACATAATCTGCCATAGCATTAAAAAGTCTGTTCGAACTGTAAACATCAAAAGCATCATAAGGATTATTATCCCCATCTGTAAAATCTGTATAACAAATATAATGGTTTGCTATATAAGTATATGTGTTATTGTTGTAAGTATATTCATGCGCAACATCCTGATCTGAAAAAATAGTAACAAAATCTTTTTCATCATCTGGAATATTAATTAATTGATAAACTGCTCGTAAAGCTCTTGGATCAGTATTATAAAGAGGTCCACCGCTGTGAAGGTCGTCATCACTTTGCAGTATCAAAAGTTTAACATCTGAAGGGTAACCTTGTAAGTCTGCATCGGTCACTAAAAATGAAAGCCAAGGAGTAAAAGTCATAATAAATCGCCCTTGTGTTCCCCAATTCAATCCATTTGGATCAAAAATCTGTTTCCCTAGCCAAATCGTTGAACCCCCACCATACGAGTGTCCCATCAGCGCCACCTTTGTTGTATCAATCCAATCGGCATGGTCGGCAACAGCTTGCTGCATCATATCTAGTGAGTTTTGATAACTTACATTAATATTTCCTGGGTTTAAATTATAAATATTCACTACATTATAGCCTAAACTAGCTACATATTTAAAAAATTTATCATACGAAGTATATTCTCTTCCCCATCCTGAGATAAAAAATACTGTCGGCAATTGTGTCGGAGCTATATCCGGATGATAAAAAGTTATGGTTCCTTTATCCACCACGTCTACACCTGCTTCACGAATATAATTCATAGTACCCCAAGCCCCATATGAATTGCTAATACCCGCGCTTCCATCAAACAGGTTGGGATAAAGGTTTTGAGAATAAGCAGCTAGTGTTAAAAAACAAAACGACAGTCCAAAAAGTGTATTTTTCATATATTGTTTAATAAAAATTATCAGTACTAATTATTTTGGCATCAATTATCCAAAAATTTAACTTTTACAAAAATACAAAAAAAACCGCTACATAATGCTTAAAAACACTAATATAACGGCTCTATGCTGTTCAATATTTCAAGCTGCGCAACAAGAAATAATGATGTAATGTATTAATTAATCTGCCAATTTAAAGGTAATTGGTATGCTAAAAGGCACACGAACAGCCTTACCTCTTTGTTTACCGGGAGTCATCTTCGGTAATTTAGCAATAATTCTTTTTGCTTCTTTCTCCAAGTTTTTATCACCGCGGGCTTGTATATTAGTAATTGCTCCATTTTCAGCAATCATAAAAGATACATATACACGCCCTTGAATACCCATACCTTTTGCTATCTCTGGATATTGAAAGTTTTTCCTTACGTGTTTGTGTATCATTTTTGTAAAACAAGCCTTACGCGCTGATTTGGCTAGACCTTCACAACCAGGAAATACAGGGGCATCTTCAATTAAATTAAAAGGTACAGGTGCTAAATCTTCGTCTTCTTCTGCAACTTGTACATTTTCTACTGCTTGAATGGGCTCATTTTCAGTGGTATCTGTAGGGTCTATTACCGTTTCAACGATATCTTTTTTATCATCAACCACTTTAAGCTCTTGAACCACTATTATTGGTTTTGGAGGCGCTACTTTTGGGGTTTCTACTTTGATATTCTCCGACCAATCATCGTCGAGTAAATCTGCGGTTAATACGTCGTCAATCTGTACTTCTTTGGTATATGCTTTTGATTCAATGGTTGCCCAAGTGAATAATAATACGGCAATGAGCCCTATCTGCATATAGATAGTACTTCGTTTGTTTAAATCTGCATTTGGATTCTTTTTTAATTCCATAATTACATGTTTTTATTGTTATACTTCAGTTAATTTTATAATTAAAACGGCAATTTTAATTATAAAAGCGGCTCATTATTAAGCCTTATACAACAGTTAGCGCAATACTATTGTATCATTTTGAATAGATAACAGCAATAAAGATGCCAAAAAGTGTTTTATAATAAAAAAATGTAATCGTAAATTCTGATTTTTATAGCACTAATTTTTGTGTTATTTCCACTCAAATTCACAAAAAACCTTCGTAGGACGATGTAGCTAGCATCAAAATTATTCACTATTTGTTTCTGCTAAAGCGAAGAAACTTATTGGTTAATATTTATTTTGAATTTATTCTTTTTATTTTGCTTTTGCTTTTGCAAACATAGGGTGATAGCTGTTTTTGATGTTTGTCTATCATATGTGTATAAGTTATCGAATTAGCAACAGTATTTGTTAAAATGCATCGATTAAAATTAAAAAATAAACAACTCAATTTAAATTTTTGAGTTGTTTATAAAGTATTAAAATCAATTAAAACAAGGGTTGTAATTTTGTAAATACATAATTGTTTTTTTGAGCAATATTATGACAACTAATACAGCTTTCGGTACCTTTATCCCAAGCTTTGTATTTTTTTTCTTTTTTTACAAAACGTGCATAACCCCAATTTCCTGGGTTTTTAGCAAAGCGTTTCGTGTCTTTTATCATATATTCTATACGTTGTACTTTTTTTGCTTCGAGCGCTGCTTGAAAGTTACTCATTTTTTCTACATTCCATCCTATTTTTACAATTTTACTTCCGTTTGGAAGTGCTGTTCCTTCGTTATATGCTTTAAAAGCAATGTCATTGGCTAAAATATATCGCAATTCATTTTTGTCAGTTCTAAAGTGTGAACTTACAATTTTGTAGTTTTTATAATCTTCAATTTCTTTAAATTTTAAATGGTTATTAGGCATTTCTAAATCGGGAACTTTTGAGATTACACGATATTCATTTGTTTGTTTACAAGCAAATAGTAGCGAACTTGCAAGTAGTATAAAAAATATTTTTTTCATATTTATAAGAATTAAAAAAATAGCTCAAAACAGTGTTTTGAGCTACTTATAGATTAGTAAAGATATACTTACGGTGCAACTACCGTTTCTGTATTAGCAATTGGCCAAACTCCAGGGTTAGGAAAGCTAATTCCTTTATTATCTCCTCGTACAGAATCTTGTCCAAAATAGTATAATGGCCATCCTTTGTAAGTTAACTGTGTTTTTCCATATACATTTATTGTTCCAAAGTCTGATTCGTTTAATATACTTGGTACTTTCCCTACTGCGAGTTCAGCAACAGGCCAGACAGCATTGTTTCCTAAATCAGCTGCAGTAAAATGGTTACTGTTGTTTGTGTCATGACTAAAAGTATATAAAGTCTTTCCATAAGCATCTACTATATAACCTGTTTCACCATCACCAACAGTATAATCACTTTTATAATGATTGTCGTCATGGCCTATTAACTGGTTGAATACAAACATAACTGCATAATCTGGTTTTGCGATAAACCAATCTCCATTGATACCATCACCAAAAGTGTCACCTTGAGCACTGTCTGTAATGAAGTAATACAAAGGCCATCCTTTGTATGTTGTTTGTGAGCTTCCGTCAGCACGTGTGATTTCAGCAAAATCTGCACTGTCTAATCCATTATCTAAAGAAGGATTCGCTTTATAGAAAATAGGCCAGTTGTTCAAACATCCATTAACACAAGCAGAAGAACCATTGGCATCATCCGCAAAGAAGTATAAAGACATCCCATCTTTGTCTGTCAAAATAGATCCGTGTGTAGCATTAGTAAGTAGTCTTACATCATTGTTTTGTACTTCAGGTGTTGGATCATCTTTTTTACAGCTTTGAATTGTTAAAAAGCTAACGATTAATAACCCTAGTAATCCTAATTTTTTTACTCTTTTCATTTCTATTATTTTTTAATATTATTATGCTGCAAATATCTAATAGATAGTTATTTAATAATAATAAATTTTACAGAATGGACTATTTTTATACTTCAACAGGATAAATTTTAACTTGAATGAACTATAGAAATGATATATTTTAGGTGTATCTCTATTTGGCATCATTAAAAAAGTGCTACCTTTGAATAAAATATTCAGGTGTTTTAGTAAACGTGTTTAAATATGATTAAAAATAAAAAATTTACTTTAATATTAATTGCTTTATTTTTAGGTACTGTTTATTATTATAGTTTCAGTTTTATATACAAAGAAACAACCCAAAAGCTCATAGCCCAACAAGTTGAAACATCAAAAAATCAAGCCAGTTTAATTGCTAAATTTTTGGAAAAACAACTTGCTAATGGAGCATCTAAAGAGCAAGTGAGAAATGATTTTCAATCTAGTATTGAAAACAGTGCTACAACTACAAGTTTTGTCTGTATGTTTGATGATACAGGCAAAGAAATCTGCCATCCTAATAAAGCTAAAATCGGAAAAATATTAGCCGAGAATAATTCTGTGATTACCAATATCTCTAATCCAGAACTTATACAAAATTTTAAAACCTCAATCTTAAAAAAGCAAAATGTTGGTGGTTTGCGACAATTAAAAAATTATTCTGAAGTAGTTTATTTAAATCCTGTAAAAAACAGTAATTGGATAGTAGCATCTCACGCAAGTATTGCACGTTTTAAAACTATTTTTGATGATTTGAAACTAAAACTTTCCTTTTTGTTTATACTCATTTGGTTGGTTAGTTCTTTGGTAATCTATTTTTTCTTGGAGAATATTCAAAGTAATAACTTAAAGAAAATCAAAGCTTTAAATAATAAAATTGCAAAGCAACACTTAGCTGACTTGCAAGCTATTAATACTCAGATAAAAAACACAACTTCAACTAAAGCATTGTTTTCTGATCGTTTTTTGGCAGAACGAAAAGGGCAACTAATTCCTGTTTATACTGTTGCTATTGCTTTTATTTACACCGAAAACAAAATGAGCTATATTGTTAATCATACTGGCGAAATAGCATCAATTAATATCTCCTTGGAAGATTTGTTTCAAAACCTTGACCCAAAACAGTTTTATAGAGCATCTCGAAAAGTAATTGTAGCCATAAAAGCCATAAAAAAAATCGAAAAATATGGAACTACACAACTCCGTGTTATTACAAATCCAGAAGCTGATTTTGCTATAATTATTAGTAAAGCCAAACTCACTGATTTTAAAAAATGGATTGGAAATAAGTGAATTTAATATGTCAGAGTGACACAGGAGCGACGAGGAATCTTTTGCTTTATCTGCTTTCATGAGATTTCTCACTGCGTATGGAAATGACAGTTGTTTTTAAGTTTTATAGCAACAGTAGCTACTTTTTTACGTACGCTTCACTTTTGATTTAAACTGTCATTCCGCTAGAGCGAGAAACGAGCGACGAGGAATCTTCTTCTTTGGAGTTCTTATCTTGAGATTTCTCACTGTATTGAAAACATTTCCATGGCAGGCAAGGACAATGCGTATTCTCTGCATTAGCAATTACCACCAATCGTAGTTTTGACCAAAAGTCATAACAACTCCTCCCACTACTCCTACCAATAGCATTAGTATTAAAAAATATAATCCAGCATAGAAATCTTTTTCATTTTCTTTCTCTTCATTTTTTTCGTATGCACTACTCATTCTTGACATATTAAAATGGTAAATAAATACTAATCGGATTATAAATCCAGTCTCAATTAATCCAAACATAATATTATTTTTAGTAAACAAATATACAAATTTTATTTCATTTTTTCTTTTAATGGGAAATTGTAGTTTCAACTGTGAGAGAGCTCTCACTGTTTGTTTCTGCTAAAGCGAAGAAAATTTTTGAATTAAATTGTCATTCCGCTAGAGCGAGCGACGAGGAATCTTTTGATTTATCTGCTTTCATGAGATTTCTCACTACGTATCGAAATGACCGCTATTATTAAAGGTTTATAGCAGCAGCTGCACTTTTAGTACGCTATCACTTTTTGATTTAAACTGTCATTCCGCTAGAGTGACACAGGAGTGACGAGGAATCTTTTGCTTTGGAGTTCTTATCTTGAAATTTCTATCTCAATAGTCCTTTTCATAGTCATCAAAATATAGATTGAAATCTATTGACTTTTTTTAATATAGACACAATAGTGGCATCCAATTACAGCTTATCAATGAGTTGGAAGATGAAGAAAAAAACACACTGCTTAAACTAATTGAAACCTTTGTTTCTAAAAAACGATTTAAAGAATATCTACAGAAAAATATTGCTTCTCTTTAGTATATATTATTTTATATAAAAATGATTTAATTTATGGTCGATAGCTATTATTATCTCTTTATCTTCTGTTTTTACAGGCAAGGAAGCAGTCATTAATACATCATCAAAATATGAATCACTCTTTCTTATTTTATAAATTTGATCCTTGTCTATTAAAAAATCCGATAAATTTATTCTATCACCATCATACACCCAAACCCCTTTATGCTTAAATATTAGAGTGTTATTTGCTTTTCTCCGTAATATCCTTTTATAAACACCATCTCTTTCTAAAATTAAAGAATCAACTGTATTTTTAGTGTTTTTAGTAGTATACACCCCTGTAATGCTATTAGAAGAACTCTCACATCCATAAAATAATAAAATCAAAATAACACTATATACTATTTTCATTATGTTTATATTATTTAAAATCACTTTATAGCTTTCACACTTCTGTCTTTTTTTGCCAAAGTATCCTCTTGTGCTGTGTTACCATTGCTTCTCCAAAGGTAATGAAAAATGAAGAATGAAAAATGAAAAATTGCAAAAAAATAGTTTTGTGGATTAGATAAATAATTTAACAAAGTGCTTTATCCACCAGCTTTAAGCTGGCGGGATCGGGGCGGAGTCCTAAATAATTTTCATCTTGTTTCGGTTAAAAAATAATAACTCAAAATGAATTTATAGAATGTAATAACCATCTCCCTTTTTCTTTTTTAAGTACAATAGTATTATCTCCAAAGTGCCAAACAGTAGAGCCATTGATATAACCTTTATATTTTGGAATATAGTACCAAACACACTCGTCAAATTCTTCTATTTCTGGAAAACCTAAATTATTATATTTCCGTTCACACTTCTTATAAGTAGTCTTTTTAGTATCAATTGTCAAGACTTCGTTTTCTTTTACTTTTTTCAATTTAATTGAATTCATTTTTTTTTCTTTAAAAATAAAAGTTTCTGAAATTACAGTTATTTTATTGTCACAATCATAAATAAAATTGTAGGGGCTAATTCGTGAGGCATAAATTGGTAAAATATAAGCATTACCATTACTTGAAACATAAGTACTATCAGTTTCAAAATAACCTCCATATTTAAACATTCTTGTCAATAATATCCAGAAAGAACTGTTTTTATTATTAGCTTTCCAAAAATTAATTAACAAATTGGTGTTTGAAGAATAATTTTCATAGCTTCTAAAAAAATCGGCATCTAAATTCTTTAGTAGTAATTTTAAGTTTTTGTTTTTTATGGCACTAACTAATGATCTATTTGGTATTTTACTTAAAGATAGTAGTTTCCCAATTTTGCATGAATCTATAATTCTACTCTTTTTTTTAATAGGTTTTGTTATACTATCATTTTGAGGCAAAAAAAATGTTTTTATTTCCCCTTTATTATTCAATTTACAATTAAATAACAAGAATAAACTAACTAATAATATTATTGTTTTTTTCATATATAAATTTTTTTAATTATTATTAAATTACCCAACAAAAAAAATAGCCAAGTGAAAAAGGTTAAGACTAAGGTTAAAAATGGAATAAAAACAACAACTACAATAAAAGCTTTTATTCCAAATATTTTTTCATTATTAAAATTAACTGGTACAATTTCAAACAATGCTAGCGTAGCATGTAATAAAGCGAAAGGAGTATATGCGAATAAAAAATTTACATATAATAATTTAAAGAATCCTTTAGGCTTTTTACTGTATTTTATAATAAATTCTTTCATGTTTTTTTATTTAGTCATATAATCTAAAAAATAACCATCAACATCAACCAAATTAACAGGATTATTAAGCGTATAATTACAGCGAGAAGCTTGGGTATTTCTCCGCCAGAAGGTCAACACTCAGCCGATTCAAAGAGTAAATATAATGAAAATTTTTGAATTATACTGTTTGAAATTCGATGTGCTTTAATCAATCATTTCAAAACGTGTATATGGCACTAATGCTTTTGGTATCTTTATACCTTCTGGTGTTTGAAAATTTTCTAAAAGCCCTGCAAGTACTCGTGGCAAAGCCAATGAGCTTCCGTTAAGCGTGTGTGCAAGTTGCTTTTTGCCTTGTGCATCGTTAAATCGTAATTTTAAACGGTTGGCTTGGAAGGTTTCAAAATTGGATACAGAAGAAATTTCTAACCAACGGTTTTGTGCTGTAGAAAACACTTCAAAATCATACGTTAAGGCTGAGGTAAAGCCTAAATCACCACCACAAAGACGCAAAATACGATACGGCATTTCTAGTTCATCCAATATGTTTTTAATATGTGCTACCATACCGTCTAGCGCTTGGTATGAATTGTCTGGATGTTCTATACGTACAATCTCAACTTTATCAAATTGGTGTAATCTATTAAGCCCTCTTACATGAGCGCCATAAGAACCAGCTTCACGTCTAAAACATGGTGTATAAGCAGTGTTTGAGA
>JALSVQ010000130.1 GCA_027073495.1 Flavobacteriaceae bacterium
GAAGCTCGTGCAGGTTTTATAAATGCGTTTAAAGAAATACAACGCTACAAAACACAGCTAGACCAATATACCGATTTAAAAGAAACACAAACCGAAACCATTGAAGCATTATTACCAGAGAATGATTTACGATCCTTTAAATCTGTGTATATAGATACTGCCAAACGCTTACAGGCAGAACAAAATAAAAAAGGAGACCAAGCACCAAAAGATGTACAACAATTAGATTTTGAATTTGTACTATTCGCTTCTGCCGTTATAGATTACGATTATATTGTTGGCTTAATTGCTACATACACGCAAGACAAACCCTCTAAACATAAAATGACACGAGAAGAACTAATAAATCTGCTAGGTTCTAGTGCCAATTTAATGGATGAGCGTGAAGGTATTATTGATTATATAAATACTTTAAAAGTTGGTAATGGCTTAGATGAAAAAGACATACGTACAGGGTATCAAAAATTTAAAGCCGAAAAAGCTGCTAAAGAAATACAGGCAATTGCAGAGAAGCATAACATTACAACTGAAAGCCTAAATACTTTTATTGATGAAATAATGAACCGAATGATTTTTGATGGCGAAAAACTAACCGATTTGTTAGCACCTTTAGCATTAGGATGGAAAGACCGTAGTGTAAAAGAAAAAGCCTTAATGGAAGACTTAGTACCTTTATTGAATAAATTAGCTCAAGGACGTAAAATAGTAGGTCTAAACGCTTATGAATAAGAATTTACATATGAAAAATGAAATTATCTTATATCAACCCAATGAACTGAATGCTCGTATAGAGGTTCGAATTGAAGATGAAACCGTTTGGTTAAACAGAAATCAAATTGCTACGCTTTTTGGTAGAGATGTAAAAACAATTGGGAAGCATATTAATAATGTATTTAAAGAAGGAGAACTAATCAAAGAACTGGTTGTCGCAAAATTTGCGACAACCACTCAACACGGTGCTATTAAAGGCAAAACACAAACTAAAAACGTAGCATATTACAACTTAGACGTTATTATTTCAGTAGGTTATAGGGTAAAATCTAAACAAGGTACACAATTTCGTATTTGGGCAAACAGTATTTTAAAAGACTATCTACTAAAGGGATATGTCCTCAATAACCGAATGAACCGCATTGAAGACAATATGCAAAAACTTACCGAAAAGGT
>JALSVQ010000131.1 GCA_027073495.1 Flavobacteriaceae bacterium
AGCAGGAGGACGTTATCAATTCAACTCGTTTTATGTTGATAATAGTATTACAGATGGTTTTTATATTATTCAAAGAAAAGATAATGGTAAAGCTGTAACGGTAAAAATGAATAAAGGTGTAAAGCCTGCGATAATAGGAGCGATGGGTAAAAAAGCCATAGCAGGAGAACTACCTGCTTGCGATTTAGATAAATTAAAAACATTGGAAGATAATTTCTCTAAAAAGTTGCTCAATTCAGATCCGAAGGTTAATTTTACCGTTACGGAATTGATCGATTTTCAATGGAAACCTGTTCTTAAAAATGATTATACCAAAACAGATATATTAAACAAAAACAAAAAACCATGTCAACAATTAGAAAAATAGTATTTATTTTTAGTATTGCTTTGTTCGCAGGAGCTTGCAATGATGCTAAAACAAAGGAAGTAAAGGGAACTACAGCTAAAGACCTTGGAAAAGACCGAATAGAAGTGTTGGATTTTTATGGGAAACATCGTTGTACATCGTGTATCAATATTGAGAAATACACCAAAGCTACATTAGCAAAAGATTACAAGAAAGAACAAGATGCCAAACAAGTTGTATTTAAGTTAATACAATGGGATGCTCCCGAAAACGAAGCGATTACAGATAAATTCATGGCAGCAGGAACATCATTAATTTTGTATCGTATAAAAGGTGGAAAGGAATATACTACCGATATTTCAGACTTTGCATTCAAAAAAAGTGATGATCCAGAAGCTTTTGCACAAGGTTTTAAATCGTTTTTGGATGCTGAACTTAAAAAACAATAATGGATTTTCTCAACAGTATTTTAGAAAATTATAATATCCCAATTTTATCGGCTTTGATACTGGGTTTAATGACTGCAATTAGCCCTTGTCCTTTGGCAACAAACATCACAGCGACAGCCTATATTTCAAAAAATATAAGTAGCAAACGTAAGATTTTTTTAAGCGGATTCATTTTTGCTTTAGGCAAAGGTTTTAGTTATACTTTGCTAGGATTGTTTTTCTATTTTGGAGCAAGTCAATATGCTTTCAAAAAGTTTTTTATGCTCAATGGCGAAAAGGTTCTAGGACCTTTGCTTATTTTTATTGGCTTGGTAATGCTTAATGTTATTAAACTTAATTTCTTTGGTAAATCATCATTTCAAGAGC
This sequence comes from Flavobacteriaceae bacterium, assembly GCA_027073495.1. Lineage (GTDB taxonomy): Bacteria > Bacteroidota > Bacteroidia > Flavobacteriales > Flavobacteriaceae > JALSVQ01. The sequence continues at coordinate 1,162 of JALSVQ010000131.1, forward strand.
GA
>JALSVQ010000132.1 GCA_027073495.1 Flavobacteriaceae bacterium
CGTTAGCGGTAAGCAAAAAAAACGAACTGAATTCAAGAACTTATCTTGTAGCAAAATATTGATACATATTTTTTATAAAATCATCTTTATTTGACTTAAACTTATTAACGAATGGTTTTGCACCATCTTTTAGGTGTTCGTTTAGATTATTATCAGACCATTGTGCAATTTCCAAAATTATAGGTAATAATTCTTGTCCTCTTTGAGTAAGACTATAAATATTTGTTTTTTTATTTCCTTCTAATTTCCCCTTGTTTATTATTCCTAATTGCTCTAACATTAATAATCTACTTGATAGAATATTTGTTGCTATTCCTTCAGCTGATTTACTAAAATCACTATATGTTTTTTTATCTGCAAACATCATATCCCGAATAATTAATAAAGACCATTTATCTCCTATTACATCTAATGCTGAACTTATTGGACAATTTGACCTAAATTTTGATTTCATAATTTTTGACATAAATAAAATATTTTAGTTATTACTTGCATATTGCAAGTTATTAATTATCTTTGCTTGCAAAACAAAAGTAAAATAATAATCTGATAATACAAAAAGGAAAAATGAAAAATAATAAAATTATCATATTGGGAGCAGGTGTTGGTGGTTTGACAACAGCAATTGCACTCTGCCAAAAAGGCTTTCAAAATATTAAAATATACGAAAGAAGAAATACTGCCACAACAATTGGAGCAGGAATAGTTTTATGGGCAAATGCAACCAAAATTCTTGGAAAATTAAAACTTTTGGAAGAAATAGAAAAAGTTGGTGGAAAAATAAGCGAAATGCAAAGACTAACCGAAAAAAATAAAATTTTAGGAGCAATTAATGTCAATGAAATTGATGAAAAAATTGGTTCTCCAAGTATAGCAATAAGTAGAAAAGATTTACAGGAAATTTTATTGGAAAAGATTAAAATTTCGAATATTGAAATTAAATATAATCATAAAGCAATCGAAATTAAGAATAAATCAGTCTTTTTTGATAATAATGAAAGTGTATTTGCTGATATAATCATTGGAGCAGACGGAAGAATGAATTCAGTTGCAAGAAAATATGTAAATGGTAATAATAAACCAGTCTATCAAAATTTTGTGAATTGGATTGGTATTTTAGAAAGTGATGAGCCAATTTTTACAGAAAATAGTGTTCTTGATTTTTGGGGTTGTGGCGAACGCTTTGGAATTGTGCCAATAAATAAATTCAAAGGCTATTGGGCAGGTGCAAAATCATTACCTCTTAATTCGCCTTACAGAAATGAAGACAATAAAGATATTTTAATTAAAATTTTTGGAAATTGGTCTTCAAAAATTGGGTCTATTATTAAGCTAACTAAAAGTGAAAATATAAAATATATTGAAGTTTTTGACCATAATCCTATTACCAATTGGAACAAAGAAAATGTATGTTTAATTGGTGATGCGGCACATTCTGCTTTACCAACATCAGGGCAAGGTGCTTGCCAAGCAATTGAGGATGCTTTTCATTTTTCAAACTTATTAGCCTCAGAGAATAAATTAGAAAATGCCTTCCAAAAATTTCAGAAATTAAGATTTGAAAAGACAACAATAATTACAATGGCAGGTCGTGATTTTGCAAAATCTTTATTTAATACAGATAAAGAATTTTGCGAGCAAAGAAACATTCAAGCACAAAATACTAATTACCAAAATTCAAGTGTAGGTATTGCTGAATTATGGTCTAAAAATATACCTAACTAAAACAACAAGAAAATGAAAAAATCAAACAAGTACATCAACAGAATTGGCCGAATTTTATTCAGTCTTATCTTTATTGCAAGTGGATTAAGTAAAATTGGAGATTGGCAAAAGACCATTGATTATATGGAAAGTCATAATATGATATTAATCCCTTTTTTCTTAATAATGGCAATTATTTTACAAGTATTAGGCGGTTTGTCAATAATCACAAACTACAAGACCAAAATCGGTGTAGTCTTTCTTTTAGTATTTCTAATTCCTGCAACATTTATATTTCATAATTTTTGGTCATTACCAACAAAAACTGAAATAGAGGTAATAAATCAACAATATGAAATGGTTTCATTTTTGAAAAATATTACAATTATTGGTGCTTTACTATTAATATTTGAAAGCCAAGATAAGTAGAGCCTACCGCTAACAATGTGTATATTTAATGCGGGTTTTGTGCTAAATTCAAGGTGAATTACTTTTAATCAAGTCCGCCAAATATAAAATTTTTGATTGTAAGTAAAAATACAACAAAAATTATTATATTTGGCTTGTGCTAAACCGATAAGACAGTGCTTTGAAGTCCCACACTAAACATACACGCAACGTTACCTGCAAGCGGAAAATCACACCTAAAAAATGAAAGAAACCCAATTATTAATAAAGAGTATTGACAATAATAATCTTTGGGAAAAGGAAATTGAAATAAGGCGAAACGAATATTTAAAAGTAAAAGGAAGTATTGATACTAACTTATATTTTATCAAAAACGGAAGTTTGAGAATTTATGTTATAGATGAATATGAAGAACATACAATTCGATTTGGTTATCAAAATAATTTTATAGTTTCACTTGATAGTTTTATAACGGAAAGACCTTCGGACTTTTATATTCAAGCAATTAAAAAAACAAACATAAAAATCATTCCAAAAAAGACATTTAAAAACCTCATTAATTCTAATCTCGAATTACAAAATGTTTGGACTAAAATACTTGAACAATTAATTCTGCAACAATTAGAAAGAGAAAGAGATATTTTAACATCATCACCAATTGAAAGATATAAAAGAGTACTTAAAAGAAGTCCTCAACTTTTTCAAGAAATTCCGAACAAATATATTGCTGATTATTTACGAATGACACCTGAAACTTTATCAAGAATTAAAAAATCTTGATTTCAATCAATCTTTAAATAAATAAAAGTAAATAGTTTTGTAAAAAAATTATTATGAAAACAATTAGCATTATTACAAAAATATTTTTAGTCTTAGTAGGTTTAGCATTTTTAAATATAGCTATACAAGCTTTTATCAATCCTCAAAGCGTTATGGATTTTGTCAATGTAACTCTTGATAATATTAGTGCAAGAAACTCAACAAGGGCATATTATGGTGGAGTGAACTTAACTTTTGCACTTTTTCTTATTTATGGCGCATTTAAAGCTGAAAAAACTGCATTAATTTTATCAAGTTTATATGGTGGAGGTTTTGTTTTAGGCAGAATTTATAGTATTGCAATTGAAGGTCAGCCTTCTTCTTTTATTATTACTTGGTTAATAATTGAGCTAACTCTGACACTTGTTTCTCTTTTTTTATTAAAAAAACAATACACAAAATGAAACTTAACACAGAAGAATTAATAGCAGAGTTGATTGAGCAAACAAGAATTAACATCAATAAGGTTGAAAAATTCAGAGAACTATCTGAAAGCGAATTAAATCACAAAGGAAATATTGAAAAATGGAGTGTTTTGGAATGTATTGAACATCTAAATTTATATGGAGTTTTTTATAATCCTGAAATAAGAAAAAGCATTGAGAAAAGCATTTCAAAACCAAGCGAAACCTTTAAGAGTGGAATAATTGGAAACTACTTTGTCAAAACAATGCTTCCAAAAAAGAAATTGAATAAAATGAAAACTTCTAAAGACAAAAATCCTTTAGGTAGTAGTTTAAATATAAACGTCATTGATAGATTTCTATCACAACAAAAAGAGTTTCTTGAATTAATTAAAAAATCCAAAAACGTAAATCTAACAAAAACAAAAACAGCAATTAGTATTTCGAAATTAATAGAAATGAGATTAGGCGATACTTTTAGATTTATAGTAGCACATAATAAAAGACATATAACTCAAGCCGAGAACGTGTTAAAGCAGCCAGCAGGTAACAAAGTATAAAAATAATAGCGGTTTTTGTGCTAAATTTAAAGTTTGTATCTTTGAACAAAGTTTAGTGCTAAATTGAAAAGTAAGTGTTTTGAGATCCGCTACTATTCTTATACCAAACGTTGTACACAAGCCCAGAGCAGAAAATTTTCACTTCAAACTTGAACTTAAAAATAAAAATGGAACAATATTTGTTTCTTATTTAGGAAACTTTTGTATATTTGCATAAAGAAAATGATAAATGAAACCAAAATATAAAATTGAATTTTTAGATGAAGCTGTTGAATTTCTGAATGAATTAAATGAAAAGGCAAGAGAAAAAATATATTACAACTTGAAAAAAGCTCAAATCTCTAATGATAACACGCTTTTCAAAAAACTGAATGATGAAATATGGGAATTTAGAACTTTATATAAACGAACTCAATATAGACTTTTTGCTTTTTGGGATAAAACGGATAAAAAAAATACGCTTGTAATTTCAACACACGGAATTGAAAAGAAAACGCAAAA
>JALSVQ010000133.1 GCA_027073495.1 Flavobacteriaceae bacterium
ATGGAACAAAATTTGGAAAAACAGAAGGAGGAAATGTATGGTTAGATGCCGAGCGCACTTCGCCTTATAAGTTTTATCAATATTGGTTAAACACCACTGATGTAGATGCAGAAAAATACATTAAAATATTTACATTTTTAGATAAAGAAACTATAGCTGCATTGATAGCAGAACACAAAGAAGCATCACATTTGCGTATTCTTCAAAAGAAAATTGGAGCAGAAGTTACGATAATGACGCACGGAAAGGCTGCTTATGATAATGCGGTAAAAGCATCGGGGATATTGTTTGGAAAATCGACTTCAGCTGATTTAAAAACACTTGATGAACAAACATTTTTAGATGTTTTTGATGGTGTTCCTCAAGCCGAAATTGCCAAAAGCGAAATTGATGCAGGTTTTGATATTGTACGTGCTTTTGCAGAAACAAACTTTTTAAAATCAAATGGAGAAGTGCGAAGAGCATTAAAAGAAAATGCTATTTCGGTTAATAAAACTAAGGTTAAAGATGGTTTTTTAATTACTACTGATGCGCTTATATCAAATAAATATGTGTTGCTTCAACGTGGTAAAAAGACCTATTTCTTGTTGAAAGTAGTGTAATAAACACCTCGAACAAGCCAATTAGAACTTCGTAAAGTCAATAATATAGAATAACTATTAAATCCAAATGAGATACAATGAAAATGCATTTGGAATTTATTATCTTTGCACTATTATATTAACGTAATACAATCAATTAAAAGAATCTATGAGTTTATCAAAGCAAGAAATAGAAAGACGTGAATCATTAGTAAAACTACGCGAACTTGGTATCAATCCTTACCCTGCAGCGGCTTATAAGGTAACAGCAAAAATTGCAGATATCCTCGTTGATTACGATAAATTTGAAGGTAAAGAAGTAACCCTTGCTGGTAGAATGATGAGCAGACGTATCATGGGAAAAGCCTCTTTTGCAGAACTCAAAGATTCAACTGGAAGAATGCAAATCTACATCAATAGAGATGAAATTTGCACTGATGATGATAAAACACTTTATAATACGGTATTCAAAAGTCTTTTAGATCTTGGTGATATCATTGGTGTAACAGGAACTGTGTTCAAAACCAAAGTAGGTGAGCCATCCGTAAAAATAACAAAGCTTACAGTATTGTCTAAATCACTACGTCCGCTACCTGTTGTTAAAACTGATGCTGATGGAAAAATACACGATGCATTTTCAGATCCTGAATTACGCTACCGTCAGCGTTATGTTGATTTGATTGTCAATGATAATGTTAAAGAAACCTTTTTAAAACGTACAAAAATAACAACAGCTATCCGTCAGTTTTTTAACTCACGTGATTACCTTGAAGTAGAAACGCCAATTCTACAGCCAATTCCTGGTGGTGCTGCGGCAAGACCATTTATAACACATCATAATTCTTTGGATATGCCTTTGTATTTGCGTATTGCCAATGAACTCTATTTAAAACGCCTTATTGTTGGTGGTTTTGAAGCTGTTTATGAGTTTGCCAAAGACTTTAGAAACGAAGGAATGGACAGAACGCACAATCCAGAGTTTACGGTTATGGAACTCTATGTTTCCTACAAAGACTATAACTGGATGATGGATATGACCGAAGAACTCTTAGAGCATGTTGCCATAGCAGCAAACGGAACTGCCGAGGTACAATATGGTAAAAATAGAATCAACTTTAAAGCACCTTATGCACGTGTTCCTATTCTAGAGGCTATCAAAGAACATACAGGATATGACCTTTCTGATATGAGTGAAACCGAAATGCGCGATACCGCAAGGGCTTTAGGTTTGGAAGTAGATGAAACAATGGGTAAAGGGAAGCTAATTGATGAAATTTTTGGTGAAAAATGTGAGCATTTGTACATTCAGCCTACATTTATAACAGATTATCCTAAAGAAATGAGTCCGCTTACCAAAGAACACCGTGATGATGCTGCACTTACAGAGCGTTTTGAACTGATGGTAAATGGTAAAGAACTTGCTAATGCATATTCAGAGCTCAATGATCCAATAGACCAACGTGAACGTTTTGAAGCACAACTACAACTTTCGGAAAAAGGTGATGATGAAGCCATGTTTATCGATCAAGATTTTCTAAGAGCCTTAGAATATGGAATGCCACCAACCTCTGGTATTGGTATTGGTATTGACCGCTTAGTGATGTTTATGACCAATCAAAGCTCCATACAAGAAGTATTATTTTTCCCACAGATGAAACCTGAGGTAAAAAGCAAACCATTAACAGCAGAAGAAAAAATAATTTTGGCATTGCTCAAAAAAGAAAGCCCTATTGCATTGGATGCACTCAAAACACAAGCGGGATTATCCAACAAAAAATGGGATAAAGCCATAAAAGGATTAACCAAAGCCAAAGTTGCTAAAGTTGCAAAAAATGATTTTGGCTTGATTGTTGATTTACTACAATAAAACACAAAACAATATTTAATAATTTAATATCCAATAATCATGAAAAAAATAACACTATTAGTATTTGTATTCATTACAACTTTATCTTTTGGACAAAGTGCCAATTTAGACAGAGCTTACTTTACAGGTAAATACACCAAATTACCCTCACATCCTATTTTAGATGCAGGAAAACGCACGTATTCCTCAAATAATAGTCAAATATATATTGCTGGTTTTAAAAGGACAAATCCAGCTACAATAGCAATTGATTTTCGTTTTGATGGAACAAGTATGAACTTTGTTGAAATTAAAAAAAGAACATCCATTAAAAAAGATAAAAATGGGAATGTCATCTCTAGAAAAAATTATTATAAAGCGGTTGCTAAATTAAATTCTACAGGAAATCTCTTTGTGAAAAACAATGCTACAGGAGATACAAAAAACATTCCTTATACTAAGTCAGATACTTATGAAAGCCGTGAAACTACATCATATTCTCAAGCAGTGACCTCTTTCAATAATAGTAAATATGATATTAAAAACAGATATCGAAGACAACATCGAACTGCAATGAAAAACAGTGCTATTCATTATGTAAACGATAGCTATGGCTACCCTATTAACACGGCACGTGATAAATTTTGGATATTAGGAAAAAAGAAACATCCTGAATATGGACAGCATCGTAAAAACTATGAAAAAGCAAAAGCTATTTTTGCAAAAATGAAAGAAAACGAACCTATTGATGGTATTCGTGCAGAAATGCAACCTATAATTGATTATTTTATTGCTACTGCCAAAAAATATGTTGGAAAGAAAAAGAAGATGCGTAAGATGCGTTATGCAAGTTACTACAACTTAGCACAAATCTACTATTATTTAGATAACCCTGCTAAATGTAAAGAATATGCGCAAAAAATAATAGCGAATGACTATGATAAACGCGATGGAAAAACATTTATCAGTAGAGCTACACGCCTTGAAAAACGTTTTGCAGCTAATAAAACAACATCGCGCCACTTTGACATACAACGTGAGGCTACACCAAAAATGGATGATAGTACAGAAACGCTTGCTTATTTAATTACAAAAGCAAATGATACCATTCAAACGGTAATTCCTGCTAATAATATTGCAAAAATAGGATATAGCGTTGATCTTGAAATCACTGATGATGCAGGAAACAAAGCAATCAAACGTTATATGGCAGAAGATTGTAAAACGTTAGCTTTGACTAATGAAGATATGTATCAAGTCATTGATTTTTCCGAAGCAAAAAAAGGAGCAAATAGTACAGCAATTAAATTTGTAAAAGTACTGTTTGAATCAGACAAAATAGGATTATACCTTTTTAACGAAAAAGAATTGGTTATCAAACTTCCTAATGAAGCCAAGGGTGTTTCTACGATGTCATCTGCATTTGTATTTGGATTGAATAAAGAATTGGGAAAATTTGCTACAAACTGCCCAGAAGCACTTGCTGCTACACAAGAAAAGAAATTTAAAAATAATGTGGAAAGTTTAACTACTTTTTGTAAAATGATAACTGCTTGTAAGTAATATTACAAAGAAATCATTAAAACGCCGAGAAATTTTAAATTTCTCGGCGTTTTTTTATTTAAAATATATTAGAATATATTTTCGTAAATGCTGTTAACCTCCAAATAAATTTCTGTTTCTAGGAACTATGAAAATAAAATTAATTAAGAAACGCTTTTATTATTTTTAACAAACTATCATTATCCAATGCTGCTGTTTTTTTTAACTCTTCTACAGTTCCATGGGTGACAAACTGGTCAGAAACACCAAGTACTTTGACCGTGTTTTTATAATCATTATTAGATGCAAATAAGAGTATTTGACTACCAAAACCACCATTTACTGTTCCTTCCTCTACGGTGATAATAGTATCAAATTTGTCAAATATTTGATGTAATAATCTTTCGTCCAAAGGTTTTATAAAACGCATGTTGTAATGCGCTACAGCACCTTTTGCTAATTGTTTTTGTAAGTCAATAATAGCATTACCAATAGTACCGATGGTCAATACTGCAATTTTATCACCAGATTGAACGCATTGTCCTTTGCCAATAGCCATTTTTTCAAACGGTTTTTCCCAGTAATATGTTGTTCCTTGACCTCTAGGATAGCGTATAGCCAAAGGTGTATCATAACGTTGTGCTGTAAACAGTATATTGCGCAGTTCTTGCTCATTCATAGGCGCACAAATCGTCATATTCGGAATTAATGTTAGATAAGCCAAATCAAAAACACCATGATGCGTAGCGCCGTCAGCGCCAACAATACCTGCTCTGTCAATACAGAAAACAACTGGGAGTTGCTGCAATGCTACATCGTGGATAATTTGGTCAAATGCACGCTGTAAAAATGTAGAATAAATAGCAACAAAGGGTTTTAATCCTTGCGTTGCTAAACCCGCAGCAAAAGTAACCGCATGCTGTTCTGCAATACCAACATCAAAAGCCCTTTCAGGAAAAGCTTCAAAAAAATATTTAAGCGATGTACCTGTCGGCATTGCAGCTGTAATTCCTATGATTTTATCATTGTTTTTTGCCAAATCAACCAATGATTTTCCAAAAACATCTTGATATTTTGGAGGTACATGATTGGTAAGGCTTGAATAGGTTTCTCCAGATGTTTTATCAAATAAACCTGGCGCATGATATTTTGTTTGTTGCTCTTCTGCTTGTTTTAACCCTTTGCCTTTAGTGGTAATGACATGAAGAAATTTAGGACCTTTTACCTGCTTCAATTTGTTGAGCATGCTTATCAGTGCATCCAAATCATGACCATCTATGGGACCATAGTAATTAAAATTTAGGGCTTCAAAAATAGTTTTACTTGGTGATGATTGGTTGTTTTTTAGTGTAGCTAAATAGGCTTTAAGTGCACCTACATTTGGATCAATGCCAATTTCATTATCATTGAGTATAATAAGTAAATTCGTGTCAGAAACGCCTGCATGATTTAAAGCTTCCATAGCCATTCCACCTGCAATTGAGGCATCGCCAATTACAGCAATGTGCTGTTTGTCAGAATCGCCTTTTAGTTGAGAAGCTACTGCCATACCAAGTGCTGCCGAAATAGAAGTTGAAGCATGACCAACACCAAAAGTATCGTAATCACTCTCTGAACGCAAGGGAAAACCTGCTAATCCGCCAAACTGTCGATTGGTTTCGAATAATGCTTTACGCGCTGTCAATATTTTATGTCCGTAGGCTTGATGTCCTACATCCCAAACTAAAAGATCATCAGGTGTATTAAAAACATAGTGTAGCGCAATAGTGAGTTCTACAACACCTAGACTTGCACCCAAATGCCCTTGTTTGCTAGCAACAACATCAATAATCATCTGGCGTAGTTCTTTAGCAAGAATAGGGAGGTCTTCTTGCGAAATTTTCTTTAAATCCGTTGGATTTTCAATATGTGCTAATACCTTTTTTTTCATAAAACAAAATACTTTAGTACGTGACAAAAATAATTTGCCATTCTAACAACAGTGCGAGGCACGAACAAAAAGGAATCTATTGATTTATCTTCAATCATGAGATTTCTCACTATGTGTCGAAATGACATTCAAATCACATTAAACATTTTGTTTAATAATTTGTCTTGTACGCAGCAAAAATACAATTAATATAAGCGTGTTGCAATAATAATTAAAAAGTACTTATTTTTTGACACAAGCAGTAGCCGCTTCAGCGCAGCGTTCGCCATCCATTGCAGCAGATACTATTCCTCCTGCGTAGCCACCACCTTCGCCACAAGGAAATAAATTTGTTAATTGTGGATGATATAAATGTTCACTGTCGCGTGGAATTTTCACAGGAGATGAAGTGCGAGATTCTACACCAATTACATTAGCTTCTTCGGTCATAAAACCGTGCATTTTACTTCCAAATGCTTTAAAACCTTTGCGCAATCGCCCGCCGATTAGTTTGGGTAATAAGGAGTGCAAAGGCGCACTTTTTAAACCGGGTTGATACGATGTTTCATTCAAATCTGCTGATAATTTTCCTGCTACAAAATCGGTTAATCGTTGTGCAGGCGCTGTCTGCGTCCGTCCTCCTGCTTGCCAAGCTAGCTTTTCAAGATCTTTTTGAAATGCTAAACCCTTTAACACACCATATTTTTCATAGCTGGGAATATCTTTTGCCACATCTATAGCTACAACCATTCCTGAATTGGCAAATTTGCTATTCCGTTTGGAAGGTGACATGCCATTGACTACAACTTCTTCATTAGCAGTAGCTGCAGGTACAATAAAACCACCAGGACACATGCAAAATGAATACACACCACGATTTTTAACTTGTGTAACCAAACTGTATGATGCCGCTGGTAATAATTCGTGACGTTCCGTTGGACAATGGTATTGAATGCTATCTATCAATTGCTGTGGATGCTCTACGCGAACACCCATTGCAAATGATTTTTCTTCTAATGCGATCTTTTTATTATCCAAAAGGTAATAGATGTCACGAGCAGAATGTCCTGTTGCTAGAATTACCGCTTCACAGGGGACAATAGTTTCATTATTTAAATGTATCGCTGTAATGCTGTTGTCTTTAATGGTAAAATCAACAACGCGCTGTTCAAAATGAACTTCGCCACCGTGTTTTAAAATGGTTTCACGTATATTTTGAACTACCAAAGGTAATTTGTTTGTGCCAATATGTGGATGTGCATCAACTAATATTTGTTCGGTAGCACCGTGATAGACCAAATTTTCAAAAATACGGCGTACATCACCACGTTTTAAACTACGTGTATAGAGTTTCCCATCAGAATAGGTGCCAGCACCGCCTTCGCCAAAACAGTAATTAGAATCTTCATCGACTAGATGAAACTGATTGATGGCTCTCAGATCACGTCTTCTAGCACGTACATCTTTTCCGCGTTCAAAAACAATGGGCTGATACCCCAATTCTATGCAACGTAAAGCGGCATACATGCCTGCAGGACCAAAGCCGATAATGTGTATCTTTTTTTTGTTCGAAACACTCTTATAATCAAAAGAATAAGGGCTTGTTTTGGGTAATTCTTCTCCAATATAAACGGCTACTTTATAATTGAAAAATATCGGTTCTTTACGCGCGTCAATAGACTTTCGGATTATTTTTACCGCAGTGATTCGTTCAGGAGCAATATGAAGTTGCTTTGCTGCTTTGTTTTTTAAAATAGTTGGATGTTTTACTTGTTCAAGTGCCACACGCAACTGTATCTCTTTTATCATAGCGCAAAGCTAATGATTTTATTTTAGTATCTGATAAAAGACTTAACTGTAACATCTTTTATTAGAAATTCTGTATTTTAGCAAAAAAAAGAATGAGATGAAAGAAATAGAACGCAAGTTTTTGGTTAATGATTTATCTTTTAAAGCACTTGCTTTTAAAAAGACGAAACTCAAACAAGGCTATTTGAACTCCAACAAAAAACGTGCTGTTCGTATTCGTGTTGCTGAAGATAAAGCTTTTATCACGGTAAAAGGTAATTCTAACAAAACAGGAATTAGTCGTTTTGAATGGGAAAAAGAGATTGCTATTGCTGATGCTGAGGCATTACTCCAATTATGTGAAAAACACATTATAATTAAAACACGCTATTATATCAAATCAGAAAAGCACATCTTTGAGGTTGATGTTTTTGAAGGTAAAAATGAAGGATTAATTCTTGCGGAAATAGAATTAACTCATGAAGATGAAGCTTTTGAAAAACCAGTTTGGCTTGGAGAAGAAGTCAGTCATTCTAAAAAATACTACAATGTATACCTTGCAAAACATCCTTATAAAAAATGGAATAAAGATTAGTGCTTTAACTTTGTAATACACTGATATTTTAATACCTTTGTATTTAGAATGATTCTAAATAATAGATATGTTTGATATTACAAAAATTCGTAATGATTTTCCTATTCTTTCTCGAAAAGTCAATGCTAAACCTTTGGTTTATTTTGATAATGCTGCTACAACGCAAAAACCTCAATTGGTACTTGATGCAATGGCCTCTTACTATAGTTTGACTAATGCAAATATCCACCGTGGTGTGCATACACTGAGCCAAGAAGCTACTGATTCTTATGAGCAAGCACGTATTAAAATTCAAAAACATATCAATGCCAAAAATGCTTATGAAGTTCTGTTTACATGCGGGACAACAGAAAGCATTAATTTGGTAGCGAATGGTTTTTCGCAGTTGCTACAAGCAGGTGATGAGGTACTAATTTCGTATTTGGAACATCATTCTAATATTGTGCCTTGGCAATTGGCTTGCCAGCGTAGTGGTGCTAAACTTCAAGTGATTCCGATGCTAGAAGATGGGAGTTTGGATATGCTGGCTTTTGAAAAATTGCTATCAAACAAAACGAAGATTGTAGCTGTAAATCACGTTTCTAATGCACTTGGTACTATCAATGATATTCAAACAATTATAACTAAAGCACATCAAGTAGATGCTGCTGTCTTGATAGATGGCGCACAAGCCATAGCACATATAGAAATTGACGTGCAAGCATTAGATTGTGATTTTTACTGTGCTTCAGGGCATAAAATGTATGCACCAACAGGCGTTGGTTTTTTGTATGGAAAAGAACGATGGTTAGATAAATTGCCGCCATATCAAGGAGGTGGTGAGATGATAGCTGAAGTGACTTTTGATAAAACTACTTATGCTGCATTGCCACATAAATTTGAAGCAGGAACGCCCAATATAGCTGGTGGCATTGTTTTTGGCGTAGCCTTAGACTACATCAATAGCATAGGAATACCAGCTATTGCTGCCTATGAGGATGAATTACTTACTTATGCTACTGCCAAAATGCGAGCAGAAATACCAGCATTAAAAATATATGGAACTGCAGCTCAAAAAGCGAGTGTGATTTCTTTTAATATTGGCGAAACACATAATTTTGACTTAGGAACTATCATTGACAAACTCGGTATTGCTATTCGAACAGGGCATCATTGTACACAGCCTATAATGCAATACTATAATATAGCAGGTACGGCACGAGCATCTTTTGCTATGTACAATACTAAAGAAGAAATTGATATTTTTGTTGCAGCAGTACAACGCGCGCAACGAATGTTGTCTTAATTTAAATAACCTTTTAAAGCTTAGAGATGTAGTTCGTATTTAGTAGTACTTCCAAAAGTAAAATCACAAATGACTTAAAAACAACCTTTTAAGTCGTTTTTTTTTTACAGCAAATAGTTTGTAATACTTGATTATTTTACATATGTTTGAGGTGTGAAAAAGGCTATTCTCTGTTCGCATTGAAGTAGATTGTTGTTTAACCAAGAAAAAAAATAAAATGAAAAATACTGTATTATTTTTAAGCTTATTGTTATTTTTGAGTTGCAAAGCTCAAAAAAATAAAATAGAAAATTTTTCTAATGAGAAGATGGTTCAAGATATTTCTCATCAAGATGACATCAATTATTTTCTTTCAAGAATTGACATAAAAAAAAGTATCAATAAAAAAGTATTCGAAGGAGCTATGCATTTGAATATATTTACTTTATCTGATCCTAAATCAAGCTCAAACAAAAGTATTGAAGAAGGTACTGAGGTGTTTTATACTAGTTACTTGGTTTCTATAAGCCCTGATGGAGATTATACTAAAAGTAAATTATATAAAATTGAAGGGCTTGTTGCTCCAAAAATTTTAGAAATTAAAGAAGGAAATTATCCTTATTTTTTCATAAAAGTTGAATATGGAAATGCTACTGAACGGAAGACAAAATCGTTCAAATTTGAAGGTGTAGAATAAAAAAATACAGATGCTATTATATATAGAAACTACTCAACGATATTCTACTCATTTTGCAATAGTGATAGTAGCGACATCCTCACTTTAGTGAGATATAGCGTATAGCACGGGCGGAGCATTGCCCTAAAAAAATATCAGACTATTTTTCAGTATGAAAATGTGTAAATACAAGTTGTGCTTTTGCTTTTCCGATAACTGCTTGTAGTGCTTCTAGCGAGGCTTCTTTTATTCTTTTGGTTGATTTAAATTTTTTGAGCAATTCTAGATTTGTTTTAGTACCAATACCATTAATTGCTTCCAATTCGGTTTTGATAGCGGCTTTACTGCGTTTGTTTCTATGATGTGTGATACCAAAACGATGCGCTTCATTACGCAACTGCTGAATAACCTTAAGCGTTTCTGATTTTTTATAGAGGTACAAAGGTACAGAATCACCAGGGTAAAAAAGCTCTTCTAAGCGTTTGGCAATACCGATTATCGCTATTTTTCCTCGTAGTGATAAGGCATCAAGACTTTTTAAAGCGCTAGAAAGTTGCCCTTTTCCACCGTCTATGATAATGAGATTGGGCAAAGGACTATTTTCATCAAGTAGGCGTTTGTAGCGTCTGTAAACCACTTCTTCCATAGAAGCAAAATCATCGGGACCAACTACGGTTTTAATATTAAAATGGCGGTAGTCTTTTTTGCTTGGTTTTCCATCTTTGAAAACAACACAAGCCGCCACAGGGTTACTTCCTTGTATGTTAGAATTGTCAAAACACTCAATATGTCTTGGTTCAACAGGTAGTCGCAGATCTTTTTGCATTTGTAGCATCAATCTGTTGGTATGTTTGTCTGGGTCGGTTAGTTTTATTTGTTTGAGCTTATCTTGTCTGTAGTACATCGCGTTGCGCTTGGAGAGATCCAAAATATGCTTTTTGTCACCTGCTTTAGGTATGGTCTGTTTGATAGTATTTCCCAAAGGCATTGGAAAAGGCACGTATAGTTCTTTGCTTGTTAGCTTAAAGCGTTCGCGCATTTCAACAATAAAAATACTCAAAATAGCCTCGTCAGTTTCAGCTAATTTTTTCTTAATTGCTGTAGTGTGTGATTGTACAATAGCACCATTGGTGATGTTTAAAAAATTGGCGTAGGCATAACTCTCATCCGAGATAATAGAAAATACAGAAACATTACTGATTTTTGGGTTTATAATGGTAGATTTTGCTTGGTAATGGGCTAGTAAATCTATTTTTTCCTTTATTTGTTGCGCTTCTTCAAATTCGAGTTTTGCAGCATAATCTTGCATCAAAGCTTTAAACTGTGTTAGTGCTACTTTAAAGTGCCCTTTTATAATATTACGAATTATAGCAATGGTTTCATCATAATCTTCTTGTGTTTGCAACCCTTCACAAGCGCCCAGGCAGTTGTTGATATGATATTCCAAACAAACTTTATATTTTCCATTACTGATATTTTTTGGGCTTAAATCATATTTACACGTTCGCAAAGGATAGAGTTCGCGAAGTAAATCGAGCAAGGCACGTACCATACGCACCGATGTAAATGGTCCAAAATATTCAGAGCCATCGTGTATAACATTTCGGGTCATAAAAACACGAGGAAAAGGTTCTTTTTTAATACAAATCCAAGGGTATGATTTATCATCTTTTAACAAGATATTGTAGCGTGGTTTATGCTTTTTGATGAGGTTATTCTCAAGCAATAACGCATCGGTTTCTGATGCAACCACAATGTGTTTGACGCTTATTATTTTAGAAACTAAAACACGTGTTTTGCCATTTTCGTGTTTTTTATTGAAATACGAATTGACTCTTTTTTTGAGGTTTTTGGCTTTACCAACATACAGTATTTTTTCTTCACGGTCGTAAAATTGATATACTCCAGGAGCATCGGGAAGGGTTTTTAATTGTATTTTGAGTTCCATAATGTGGCAAATTTACATCAAATAATAGTTTGCTACTATAGTTTAGCAGCCTTTTTAATTACAAGAACAGGCTTATCATAATAATAAACAGATTTTGTAATTTAATCTTATATCTTTAGGTTTTCAGTTAAGTAGTCTAGCGTCAAGTGTCTATCAGCGAAGCGGTCTAATGTCCAATATCAGAAACTACTGATTAATAATATGGATATCGCGCTGTGGAAATGGAATGCTAATTCCAGCTTTATCTAAAGCTTTTTTGCTGTTTTCTAATGTATTAAAATAGACATCCCAATAGTTTATTGGCTTTGTCCAAGGGCGAACCGCAAGATTGACGGCGCTATCAGCAAGCTCAGAAACACGAACCATAGGAGCGGGGTCAGTCAGTACGTTAGGATCTTTTGCCATCACTTCGAGCAAAATATGTTTAGCCTTATCAATATCGGCATCATAGGCTATTCCAATTGTGAGGTCAACACGAAACTTTCCTGCTTTTGAAAAATTAACAATATTACCATTAGACAAAGCGCCATTTGGAATAAAAGCCGTTTTGTTTGAAGGTGTGAGCAGTCTTGTATTAAAAATTTGTATTTCTTGTACTTCGCCAAAAATGCCTTGCGCTTCTATCAAGTCTCCTACTTTGAAAGGTTTGAAAATCATAATTAAGGCACCACCAGCAAAATTACCAAGCGAACCTTGCAGTGCCATACCAATAGCAAATGCCATAGCACCAATAGCTGTAGCAAGCATGGTTTCTTGGATAATTCCGAGTTTAAAAATTGTAGCAATGATAACTACAAATTTTAAAGCCATACCAATTAAATCTAATGAAAATCGCTTTAAGGTTTCATCTACTTTGAAACGGGTCATAAGTTTATTAATAATGTTCATTACCACTTTGACAAACCAAAATCCAATGATTAATATGGCTAAAGCGATAGCGAATTTAGGTGCAAAATCTTTTGCCCAAACAAGCGCTTTATCTGTATATGTTGTTATTATTTTTTGCATTTTTATTATTTTTTGCAAACATACAAAATATTAACCTTTGAGATTTAGCTTTTTGAATCTGAATAGTAGTGGTTTTGATTAAAAAAAACATTTTCATTATGAAATTTAAGATTAAGTGTTATCTTTGCAGCGGCAAGTCCTACACAACTAGCTCCTGTTGAATCCTCCAGGGCGGGAACGCAGCAAAGGTAAATGGTTGTAGCAGTGTGATGTAGATAGCTTGCCATTTTTTGTGCGCTAAATTCTCGCTTGCAAGCTACAAATGTTTATTTTTGCTTAAAATTAATTAAGATGAAACAAGTTGTCCTTATTACAGGTGCTTCTTCCGGATTAGGAAAAGCAATTGGTATTTTTTTAACACAAAAAAACTTCAAAGTATACGGTACTAGCCGTAACCCTGCTAAACTGAAAGATTTTGATGCATTTGAAATGCTAAAACTTGATGTTAATGATGAAGAAACTATTCAAGATGCTGTTAAAACCGTTATCGCCAAAGAAAAACGCTTGGATATATTGATTAATAATGCAGGAATTGGTATTACGGGACCTATAGAAGATACGCCAGAGACTGAAATCAAAAAAGCTTTTGATACCAATTTTTATGGCCCACTTCGTGTTGCAAAAGCCGTATTGCCACAAATGCGAAAACAAAAAAAAGGCTTGATTATCAATGTGACATCTATTGCAGGATATATGGGATTACCTTATCGCGGTTTTTATTCATCGGTTAAAGCCGCTTTGATTATACTAACAGAGGCTTTGAGTAGCGAAGTTAAACAGTTTGGAATCACGGTATCCGATGTAGCTCCAGGAGATTTCAAATCGAATATTGCAGCAGGAAGATATCATACGCCTGTTTTTGAAAATTCGGCTTATAAAGCAGTTTATACCGATGTGCTTAAACAGATAGATGAAGAAGTAGATACCGGTATGGATGTACAAGTGATGGTTGATGCTGTTTATAAAGTGATTCGTAAGGAAAAACCACAGTTGCATTACAAAG
Organism: Flavobacteriaceae bacterium; assembly: GCA_027073495.1. GTDB lineage: Bacteria > Bacteroidota > Bacteroidia > Flavobacteriales > Flavobacteriaceae > JALSVQ01. The sequence goes on from JALSVQ010000133.1 coordinate 14,161, forward strand.
CAGGAGCTTTTATGCAAAAATTTTCTATTGTTTTGAAATTCTTATTGCCAAGTAGAACCTATGAAAAGCTAATTTTGAATCATTATAAGTTGTCTTAATAATTATTTAATTCAAAACACGCTCATTTCAGCGATATCTTGTATCTTTGACCTATCAAGAATTAATTAAAAAGAAACGATATGAAATTTTTTATAGATACAGCCAATTTAGACCAAATAGCAGAAGCACAAGCTTTAGGAATATTAGATGGTGTAACCACAAATCCATCATTGATGGCAAAAGAAGGTATCAAAGGTGCTGAAAATATTAAAAACCATTATAAAAAAATCTGCGAAATTGTAACAGGAGATGTTAGTGCCGAAGTTATCAGTACAGACTTTGAAGGCATGATACGCGAAGGCGAGGAACTAGCAGCTTTGCATCCACAGATAGTGGTAAAAATACCAATGATAAAAGATGGTGTAAAGGCCATTAAATATTTTACAGACAAAGGTATTAAAACCAACTGTACTTTGATTTTCTCTGTGGGGCAAGCTTTGATTGCTGCCAAAGCAGGAGCAACGTATATGTCACCATTTATTGGTCGTTTAGACGATATTTCTACTGACGGATTAGGACTTATTGCAGATATCCGAGAGATCTATGATAACTACGATTTTGACACACAAATACTAGCCGCTTCGGTACGTCATACGATGCATATTATAGAATGTGCTAAATTGGGCGCCGATGTTATGACTGGACCACTTAAAGCTATAGAAGGCTTAATAAAACATCCGCTTACGGACATTGGTCTCGCTAAGTTTTTAGCAGATTACAATAAAGGTGTGAAGTAAGCGAATTGTTACAAACTAAAGTTTATAAAAAAAATAGCTGTTTTAAACAGCTATTTTTTTATTTTGATATAATCCTTTGTGTTATCAAACATTAGTATCAAGTCTTTTGCCTTAAAACGAAGCAGCCTATCGGATACTTATCATTTTAATTATTTACTAGCCACAGTATTGATGACTTTCCCTATTACAGGAGCGGTATAATTTTCCATTTTATGGATGAGTTTAGGTATTGTTTCGGCTACAAGCAACATATCACGGTTTCTTTGTTTTAGAAAACCATCGGCAACCATACGGTCTAATTGTTTTAAAGTGTG
>JALSVQ010000134.1 GCA_027073495.1 Flavobacteriaceae bacterium
ACAAAATAGAAATAGCAGATATCAAAGCAAAAATAGGTCCTACAGTGACGCTATATGAAATTATTCCCGCACCTGGTGTGCGTATTTCAAAAATAAAAAATCTAGAAGATGATATTGCATTATCGCTAGCAGCACTTGGTATTCGTATCATTGCTCCTATGCCAGGAAAAGGAACTATAGGTATAGAGGTGCCGAATAAAAAACCAACTATCGTTTCGATGCATTCGGTTATTGCCTCCAAAAAATTTCAAGAAGCCGAAATGGAACTCCCTATTGCTCTTGGAAAAACCATTTCTAATGATACTTTTGTTATTGATCTAGCCAAAATGCCGCACTTATTAATGGCAGGAGCTACAGGTCAAGGAAAATCTGTTGGTTTAAATGCTGTATTGACATCATTGCTCTACAAAAAACATCCTGCTGAAGTTAAATTTGTACTCGTAGATCCTAAAAAAGTAGAACTAACACTCTACAACAAAATTGAACGTCATTTCCTAGCAAAACTCCCTGATGAAGAAGAAGCAATAATCACAGATACTTCAAAGGTAGTAACTACACTCAATTCGCTCTGTATTGAGATGGACGACCGCTACAATTTATTGAAAAACGCATTGGTTCGAAACATTAAAGAATACAATGTCAAATTCAAAAACAGAAAATTAAACCCTGAAAATGGGCATCATTTTCTACCTTATATCGTCTTGGTAATTGATGAGTTTGCAGATTTAATAATGACTGCTGGTAAAGAAGTAGAGACACCAATTGCACGTTTAGCTCAACTTGCACGTGCCGTTGGAATACATCTTATTGTTGCTACTCAGCGCCCTTCGGTAAATGTAATTACCGGTATTATTAAAGCCAATTTCCCCACACGTGTTGCCTTTAGGGTAACTTCAAAAATAGATTCACGCACCATACTCGATGCTGGTGGCGCAGATCAACTCATTGGTAAAGGAGATATGCTCATCTCTACAGGTAGTGAGATTGTACGACTACAATGTGCCTTTGTAGATACGCCAGAAGTAGAAAGTATAACTGATTATATAGGCGCGCAACGCGGCTATAATGACGCACACTTACTTCCAGAATACATTGGAGAAGAAAGTGGCACAAGTATTGATATAGATATAAAAGATAGAGA
>JALSVQ010000135.1 GCA_027073495.1 Flavobacteriaceae bacterium
AAGCATTATAATAGGCTACTTCTTTAGCTTTATCTGTGTTTTTTTTGCTTAGATATGCTGTTAAAGCCATCATTCCAACCATTAACAATGGCATAAGAAATGTCATTACTATAAATGATTTATTACGTACTTTGGCAATAAATTCGCGTTGTGTTATTAGTTTTAATTTACTCATTAGTTATTCGTTTTATTAGATACAGCTTGAATAAAAATATCATTGACAGAAGGTATTTGTTCTGCAAAGTGAATAATATTTCCTTTTTGACTTAAATAATTTAATAATTCATTAGGTGCTTTGTCATTGAGTTTCACATTAAAGGTCAATGTATCATCAAGAAGTTTAAGATTGCTTTCAGCGCAATCAAAAGTATTTGCTATTTCGTTGTAAATAGCTTGGCTATTATTGCATTCTAGTCCAATCTCAAAACTGTTGGAACGAAATGATTTTTTGATATCACTGAGTTTACCGTCCAATATTTTATTGGATTTGTTGATAAGTGCAATATTATCGCACAGCTCTTCTACAGATTCCATACGGTGTGTAGAGAATATTACTGTGGCTCCTTGCTCACGGAGTGCAAGTATTTCATCTTTGATAAGGTTGGCATTAACAGGGTCAAAACCTGAAAAAGGTTCATCAAAAATAAGTAGTTTTGGTTGGTGCATTACCGTGGTCACAAACTGTATTTTTTGCGCCATTCCTTTAGAGAGTTCTTCTATTTTTTTGTTCCACCAACTTGTTATTTCAAATTTTTCGAACCAATATTTCAATGCTTTTTTAGCATCATTTTTTGTCATTCCTTTAAGTTGCGCAAGATAGATAGCTTGCTCACCAACTTTCATACTCTTGTAGAGTCCGCGTTCTTCGGGCAGGTAACCAATATGTGCCACATCATCGGGGTGCAGTGGCTTTCCGTCTAAGATTATTTGTCCGCTATCGGGAAGCGTTATTTGATTAATGATTCGTATAAGTGATGTTTTTCCAGCTCCGTTTGGACCTAATAAGCCAAAAATACTCTGTTTGGGTATACTGATAGAAACATTGTTTAAAGCGGTATAATCACCATATTTTTTTACAATATTTTCTGCAATTAAAATGTTGTTCATTGCGTTTTTAATTTATTTAGTTTTCAAAGGTACTTATTTTGTAAAGAAATGTTCTTAAAATTATATTAAAAACAAAACCCACCCAATAATAAAACTGGATGGGAAAAAATTGCTATGAAAAAGAAAAGATTAATTAGTTTCCTAACTAATCTTAAAGTTCAAATATATGTTAAATTTTGTTAAAAAACAAAAAAATGTTAAAATTTTTAAGAAAACATATCGCGTACCTTTTCAAAAAATGATTTTTCGGAACGTTTTGGTGCTGGAACAAAATTTTTGTCTTCTAAATTAGCTTCAAAAAAATCACGCTGTACTTTAGAAAGTTTCTGAGGTGTCCAAACATTGACATGAACGAGTAAATCACCGTTTGTTTTGTAACGCTCCAAACTTGGTATTCCTTTGCCTCGCAGACGCAATACTTTTCCAGATTGTACACCTTCGTCAAGTTTGAGCTTTACTTTACCATCGGTGGTGGTTATTTCTGCAGAAGTTCCAAGTGTTGCTTCCGCAAAAGAGATGTATAAATCATAGTGAAGATTATCACCTTCACGTTTTAATAATGGATGTTCTACCTCTTCTATAATAACAAGTAAATCTCCTGCAATACTATTTTTTCCAGGCGCTTCATTCCCTTTGCCAGTTACTTTGAGCTGCACGCCATCACGAACGCCAGCAGGTACTTCTATAGTAACAGTTTCTTCGTTTATTTTCAAGCCTTGTGCATCTGCACCTGCAGGTTTTCCGCTTAATGTTTCTCCTGCACCGCCACAAGCATTACACGTAGCAGCAGTTTGCATGCGTCCTAGCATCGTGTTGACAACACGCGTTACTTGCCCTGAACCGTGGCAGGTTCCACAAGTTGTATAGGAGACACCTTCGGCCTTTATTTTTCGTTTTACCTTTACTTTTTTAGAAACGCCATGTGCTATTTCTTCTAAGCTTAGTTTAATGCGAATACGTAGATTACTTCCTTTGACTACACGTTGGCGACTTCCGCCAAATCCACTACGTCCACCTCCAAAAATATCGCCAAAAATATCGCCAAAATTAGAGAATATGTCATCCATATTCATACCGCCACCGCCAAATCCTTGTCCGCCTTCAAAGGCAGCATGTCCAAAACGGTCATATTTTGCTTTTTTCTCGTCGTTTCCTAGTATTTCGTAAGCTTCGGCAGCAAGTTTAAATTTTTCTTCTGCTTCTTTATTATCCGGGTTTTTATCGGGATGGTATTTGATAGCCATCTTTCGGTAGGCTTTTTTTATTTCTGCCTTACTAGCTGTTTTTGTAACACCAAGTATTTCGTAATAATCTTGTTTCATTTGTATCTTATTTTCCTAAAACAACTTTAGGGTAACGTATTATTTTTTCGCCCAATTTGTAACCTTGCTCAACAGTGTCTATGATTTTTCCTTTTAAATCTTCACTTGGTGCAGGAATCTGTGTAATGGCTTCGTGTATATCAGGGTCAAAAGTATCTCCAGCATTGACTACTATTTTCTCTAAGCCTTTTTGCTTTAGGATTGTATTGAATTTATTATGAATTAGTTCCACACCTTCAAATAGTTTGGTATCGCCTTTTTCAAGTTCTGGTAATGCGCGCTCAAAATCATCTACTACAGGAACCAAAGCTGACAAAACATCTTCACTGGCAGTCACAAATAAGTCTAAACGTTCTTTTGCAGTTCGTCTTTTGTAATTCTCAAACTCAGCAAAAAGACGCATATAACGATCTTTTTCTTGTGCTAATGCTTCTTGTGCCAATTCTAATACTGATTTTTCTGAAGGAGTTTCTTCTTGACTTTCAGTGTTTTCGTTGGTATTATTAATAGTTTCTTCTATTTTTTCTTCTTCTTTATCTTTTTTCTTTCTAGCCATAATCATTCATTTTTGATTAATTAATGGGCAAATTTACTGCCAAAAAATGAATTATGTCATCTTGACAGTATATTTTTTTTAAGCTGAGCGGAAAAAAATATAACAGAAATAAATTGTACTTTTGCTCCGATGAATAAAGAATATGTAATATTAGTAGATGAATCCGATAAGCAAATTGGTGTTATGGAAAAAATGGAAGCCCATGAAAAGGCTTTATTACACCGTGCTTTTTCTGTTTTTGTACTGAATAATAAAGGCGAGTTAATGTTGCAACAGCGTGCTTTGACAAAATATCATTCGCCAGGTTTATGGACAAATACTTGCTGTAGCCACCAAAGAGAACAGGAAACTTCACTTGCTGCCGGTAAGCGTAGAATACAAGAAGAAATGGGTTTCTCTTGTGACTTAGAAGAGTTGTTTTCGTTTATTTATAAAGCGCCTTTTGACAATGGATTGACGGAACATGAATTAGACCATGTTTTATTAGGTTATTATGATGCAGCGCCCGTTATTAATCCAGAAGAGGTTGCTTCTTGGAAATGGATGAAAATAGCCGATGTTAAAGCTGATATCGCTTTGAATCCAAATCATTATACTGCTTGGTTCAAGATAATTTTTGAACGTTTTTTTGAAGAATTTTCGCAACATATTAGCATTAAATAAAACCACTATGAGAGTAACTGTAAACCGTAAAGCACATTTTAATGCAGCACATCGTTTGTACTGTCAAGATTGGGATAATGTCAAGAATGAAGCTGTATTTGGTAAATGTAATAATCCTAATTTTCACGGACATAATTATGAATTAATCGTAAGTGTGACGGGTGCTATCAATCCACAAACTGGTTTTGTGATTGACTTGAATGATTTAAAAACACTTATCTACGAGAAGATAGAACTTTATATGGATCATAAGAATTTAAACGAGCAAGTACCTGAGTTTAAAACATTGAATCCTACTGCAGAAAATATCGTTGTGGTAATATGGCAACGCTTGCGTCAGCATCTTGATGAAGCATTAGATCTAGCAGTAACACTTTATGAAACACCACGAAATTTTGTATATTATGATGGGAAAGCTTAAATTTTTGATAATATTATTGGTCGTAATAGGTATTGCGTATTGGTTTTTTAATAAGGGAACGACACTTTTGGAAGTAGGTATGAAAATGCCTGCATTTGAATTGCCTAATCAAGATAATGAAATCATAAAATCGTCTCGTTTTACAGGGAAACCTTTGGTGGTTTATTTTTATCCTAAAGATGATACGCCTGGATGTACTAAAGAGGCGTGTTCATTTCGAGATAACTATGTGCGATTTCAATCCAAAAATGTGCAAGTAGTTGGTATCAGTGCAGATGATAGTGCTAGTCATCACGATTTTGCTACAAAATACAAATTGCCTTTTACACTTTTGGCAGATACAAATCGCGAAGTGCATCAGACTTTTGGAGTAGGTAAGGAGCTTGGACTAATGACTTCTCGTGTTACTTTTATAATAGATAGTACTGGAAAAATAGTTAAGATTTATAAAGACAATATCAATGCTGAAAAGCACATTACTGAAGCATTAAAAGCATTAAAAATAGAATAAATATGGCTTGTAATTATCCAATAAAATTTGAACCAATTTTGCTCGAAAAAATTTGGGGAGGAACAAAGCTCAATCAGTTTTTTAATAAAAAATCTACTGCTCCAAATGTAGGTGAGAGTTGGGAAATATCAACCGTTCCCAATGCTGTTTCTGTAGTTGCAAACGGTGCTCTAAAAGGGCAGGATTTAGTACAACTTATTAAGGCTTATCAAGAAGATTTATTAGGTAGTAAAGTATATAACGAATTTGGTAATGAATTCCCTTTATTGATCAAATTTATAGATGCCAAAACAGATTTGTCTATACAGCTGCATCCTGATGATGCGTTGGCAAAAAAGCGCCACAATTCATTTGGAAAAACAGAAATGTGGTACGTTCTACAAGCGGATAAAAATGCTAAATTGATAGTTGGTTTTAATCAGCCAGTAGATAAAGCTTTATACTTAGAAAAACTTGGTCAAGATGAATTGCTAAGCATACTCAATGCAGAAACAGTTACAGCAGGCGATGTGTTTTTTATTCCAACGGGGAGAATTCACGCTATCGGCGGCGGTGTTTTGGTAGCTGAAATACAGCAAACATCAGATATTACGTATCGTGTTTTTGACTGGAATCGTGTTGACTCACAAGGCAAAGGGCGCGAACTTCACACAGAATTAGCTTTAGAAGCTTTAGACTTTTCGCATCAAAATACGTATAAAATACAGTACGATGAGAAGCGAAATGAAGTACAATTAGCTTCTTGTCCTTATTTCACGACCAAGCTTATTGCCGTAGCAAATACATTATCAAAAATCAATGATAAGGATAGCTTTGTAATCTACATGTGTGTAGCAGGAGCAGTAAGTATTCAATACGAATCTGGTGAAGATGTGCTTTTGAAAACAGGAGAAACGGTATTGCTACCTGCGACTTTAAAAAATTATACTATTATAGCTGAAGAAAAAGCAAAGCTGCTAGAGGTTTTTATTGATTAATAACTATCCGATAAAAGATGATAGAATAATTTTAAGTTATTATCATACTTATTAAAAGTAGAGTAAAATATATAAAAAAGGCTAGAAAATATTTCTAGCCTTTTTGTTGTTATTTTAATAGTCTTTCTAAGAATTGAACAAAAGATTTCTCGTTCCTCACTTCATCGAAATGATAAAAATATATTTTATTCCAGAGCTCCTAAGTAACGTTCAGCATCTAGTGCGGCCATACATCCTGTCCCTGCAGCTGTAACTGCTTGGCGGTAGGTTTTATCTTGTACATCTCCAGCAGCAAATACGCCTGAGATATTTGTTTTAGTACTTTTGGCTTGTGTGATTAAATAGCCTGTTTCGTCCATGTCCAAAATACCTTTGAATATATCAGTATTTGGTTTGTGTCCTATTGCTATAAACACACCAGTAACAGGTACTACTTTAGTTTCTTGATTTTGATTGTTTTTTACGCGTACGCCTTCTACTACTTGTTCGCCTAATATTTCATCGATTTCAGTATTGAAAAGTACTTCAATATTTTTGGTATTGAAAACTCGTTTTTGCATTGCTTTTGAAGCTTTCATAAAGTCTTTGCGGACTAACATCGTAACTTTGTTACAAATATTGGCAAGATATGTTGCTTCTTCTGCTGCAGTATCTCCAGCACCTACTACTATTACATCTTGTCCTCTATAGAAGAAACCATCGCAAGTGGCACAAGCAGAAACACCGCCACCTTTTAGACGTTGTTCGCTTTCTAGACCAAGATATTTGGCAGTTGCCCCTGTTACTACAATTACCGTTTCTGCTTCAACTGTTTTTTCATTATCAATGGTCACTTGGTGTATTCCGCCTACTTCTGAAGCAAAATCTACAGCAGTGACAAGACCAAAACGAACATCAGTATCAAAACGTTCGGCTTGTTTTTTGAGGTCTTCCATAAGTTGATTACCATCAATACCTTCTGGATATCCAGGAAAATTATCTACTTCTGTGGTAGTTGTAAGTTGCCCTCCAGGTTCCATTCCTGTGTATATAACGGGTTTCATGTCTGCACGAGCAGCATAAATTGCAGCGGTGTATCCTGCAGGGCCGGAGCCTATTATCAAGCATTTAATGCGTTCTATACTTTCTGTCATTTTCTTATCTTTTATTATTATAGTACAAAAATACTAATTTACTTGCTGAACTATTTAGTATTAGTATCATTTTTTTTGATAGTATTATTGACGTAATTAATTTTGTTTACTTACATTTACCTTAAATTCATTCTAATCAATAGAAAAATGTTTGAAAAAGGAGATTTATTAATTGCTAAACCGAGCTTACTAAGTGATGCTGTTTTTAGTAGAGTAGTTATTTTACTTGCTGATAATAATGAAACGGGTACGGTAGGTTTTGTGCTTAATAAACCTTTAGACCTATCATTGTGTGATGTTATTGATGCTGTTTCTGTTGATTTTACACTTTATGAAGGAGGTCCTGTAGAAAAAAATAATCTTTTTTATGTACATAATCGTCCTGATTTAATACCGCAAAGTGTAGCGATAACCGACACGTTGTTTTGGGGTGGTGATTTTGAAGTAGTGGTAGCATTAATTAATAATAATACTTTAAAAAGCAACCAGATACGTTTCTTTTTGGGGTATTCTGGTTGGGATGCGGGGCAATTAAAAGTAGAATTGAAACAAGACTCTTGGAAAATAATGCAAAATTTATTTCCAAATATACTCGAGACATCGGCTGCGACTATTTGGAAACACTTTATGCAAAAACTGGGAGACCGTTATGTGCTATGGGCAAATGCGCCTAGTGATCCAAGTTTGAATTGAGTTGTTTTAATAAAAACTCACTTACTCTATTATTAAAGCTTTTCTTTCTGTAGTTACTTATCGGTTGAATACCAACAATACTGTTGGATAAAAAAAGTTCATCTGCTTTTTGAAGATCAAAAGGTGAGATTGGAGCTTCTTTGATAGTGTATTTTTCTGATTGCTGTATTAAAGCGATGATTTGCTTACGCATAATGCCTTTTAAGCAGCCCGATGACAGTGGAGGAGTAGTGATGGTGTTTTTATTTACCATAAAGATGTTGGCAGCAATCCCTTCTGTGATCTGTTTTTTTTCATTGATTAATAAACATGTGTCCAAAGCGTTTTCTTGAGCATAAATACTCGCTAAAACATTCACGAGTTTATTAGTTGTTTTTAGTGTGTTCAATAAATCTGAATTGGTATAATAATCTTTAAATAAATCTACAGTATATATTTTTTTAATCGTAAAATCAGTGGTTTCTAATGCTGTAGCAGTTATAATATATGAAATAGCATTGGTTTCTGGAGTAAACAATCCGCCGTCATTACGAAAAACAAGTAGTTTTACACGAAAAGTATTTTCGCTATATGTTTTTGTGAGTTTTACTATTTCTGTTTCTAAAAATTCTAAGGTAAAATGCATTGGTATTTCCATACGAAGCATGCGCATAGAAGCCATTAATCTAAAATAATGATCTTCCCAAAATTGAATTCTATTATTAGTTACTTTGCATGTTTCAAATAAAGCATCGCCATAGTTTAGCGATCTATTTTCAGCTGTTAGTATAGCTTTGTCTTGTATGTTTCCATTAAAATTAATCATAAAAAAACTCCGAATTAAATTCGGAGCTAAAATAGTTTATTTTTTTAGATTATTTAGCACCTAAAAGGTGTTTTAATTCGCCTATTTGATTTTCCCAAAGTTGCTTGGATTCTTCAATTTCATCAGCTTCTGCAAAGTCGGTTATTACAATCGAAACATCTTTGGTTAATTCGTCTACTTGAATGCGTAGTTCAAAATACGAATCTTTTTGTTCGTCCTCTTCCCATTTAAATTTGATGTGAGAATCACGTTTTTTTGTCAATAATATGGCTTCTTCTTCGCTGTCATCCCAAATGAAGGTGTATTTTTCACCACGAGAATTCACATTATCAGCAAACCATTTGGATAATCCTGAAGGTGTAGAAATGTGTTCGTATAGTGATTGCGGAGAAACATTAACGGTAAATTCTATTTCGTATTTTATTTTGTCCATTTTGTTGAAATTTGGGTCAATTTAATATTTTTTTAATTAAAAAACAAATTAGAAAAATAAATTAGTGCCCGATAAAACTTTTTAAAAACGGGATTTCTTTTCAGATTCCCAGTTTTTTTTATATCTTAATTACTACTACGAAATTTTCAATATGAACAAAAGTACAAATTTTAAAATTCATTTTTCCATCAGATATTTCTCGGGAAGCAGTAATTTAAAACCTCCTGTAAAGAACTTGAAATTTGTAGATTCAACAACTATAAAGATATATCTCCTGACAAAGTAGCGATATTTACAAACACAGCTGGCAAATTGAAACAATTTTTAAGCGTTTAAAACAAAACTTTCCATTAAAATATTTCCTTGGAGAGAATCAAAATGCAATTGAATTGCAAAGTAATCACGAATACCTTTTTAAATAAAATACAATGAGTAAATCCAGAAATGGACAGCATTAATTATTCAGTTAATTATGCTTGTCATTCAAAGAAAAATCAAACGAAATTGGGCGTATTCTAATATGGTGTCTGTTATACGATTTCACTTAATGACCTATATTGATTTGTTTAAGTTTCTTTAACTTCAAGCCCATCCAATATTCAACTCAATTTATTTGATTAGCCATGCTATTGGATAAAAGTATTTCAAACGATTTTAGTGACTTGAATAAACAATTTTAAATTAAATTGTATTTTTGTCGGACACTAATGTATTAAAAACAAAAAGCATCCCTAAGGATGCTTTTCGCTACTAACCAAAATTTATATTATGAGAACAAACACTACTTTGTTCATTTTATTATATGCAAACAGCGTGCCAAACTTTTATCGATGTGGATAAAGTAATTCTTTAAAAGTTTCGAAATGTATTTTATTGTCTTGGTCAAAATGATAAGCAATTAATATTTCTCCCCAAAAATAACCATCAGCATAGTCGGCTATTATCCATTTGTTATTCAATACACGCGCGTTATTAATTTTCATTACGCCGCTCATTGTTCCCTCATAAGGTACAAGTGCATTGTTTGGAGCTTTGTCATTGGTTTTGTAGAGCGCATCCAATATCATCTTGCTATCATAGCCTGTTTGATACAGCACTTCTTTAGCATCAGCATTAGTGGCAAGCATAAAATTGGAGTTGTCTTCTAGTTTGTTTTGTAAAATACTGATAGAATCTTTTTTTTGTTGTACAGTTTCTTTTAAACTTTTCACTGTATTCTCAGTTGCTTTGTTTGCATTTCGTGTGTTAATAGCTAAATATAAAACTGCAACAGAAAGCAAAGCTATAATAAGGCTGTAAATTTTTTTTTGCATAATTAATGTTTAAATAGTTAAGGTTAAATTGTCATAAGCAAGAAATACATTGTTTGGTAATGTTTCTGAAACCAAATTGTGAAAACCCATTTTATGGCTAATATGTGTAAGATATGCTTTTTTTGGTTTGAGTTCGGCTATTAAAGTCAACGCTTCATCAAGACAAAAATGCGTAGGATGTTTTTCTATTTGTAATGCATCTAATACCAATACATCGAGCTGATACAATTTTTCTTTTTCAGTCTCACTGATAGCACTGATATCGGTAACGTAAGCAAAATTATCAAAACGATAACCAAAGACTTGCCAAGAGCCGTGTAAAACGTCTATAGGTGTTATTTTTTGATTATTAATTTTAAATATAGTATTATCAATTGTATTTGTAAGAACACTTGGAGCACCTTTGTAACGTTTGGTTTTAGCAAAAATATAGTCATAGCGTTTTTCTAAATTAGTTAAGACACGCTCGTGAGCATAAATTGGTATTGCTCCTTGACGGTGGCAGTATGGTCTGATATCATCTAAGCCGCCAATGTGGTCTGCGTGTTCGTGAGTAAAAAGAATAGCATCAATTTTAGAAATAGTATTCTTTAGCATTTGCATTCTAAAATCAGGTCCACAATCTATTAAATAGTTAAAATTATTTATAGTAATAAGCAATGCGCTTCGCAAGCGTTTGTCTTTTGGGTTTTTAGACAAACAAACAGGATGCTCACACCCAATATACGGTACGCCAGTAGATGTTCCTGTTCCTAAAAAAGTGATTTTCATGCTGTTATTATTTTGTACAAAAATATAATTATTTTAATGTAATTTTTCTTTTTTTCTTTTTAACTTTGTGACAAATTAAATCAAGCAATAGAAATGGCTATAAAATTAAAGGGAGATGTTGAGTTAAGTCTCATTCCTTCTATAAAAGATAAATCACTAAAAATAAATTTGAATCGTAATATATACGGTACATTTGCAGAAATAGGGGCAGGGCAAGAAACTGTTCGTAATTTTTTTAGAGCAGGAGGCGCTTCAGGAACTATAGCAAAGGCTATGAGTGCTTATGATAAAGACTTTTCAGATGCTATTTATGGTGTTGAAAATGATAAACGTTATGTTACAGAAAAGCGCCTTAAAAAGATGTTGTCTCATGAGGTAGAACTTATCGAAGATCGCTTGAGCCGTTCTAAACACCCTGACAAACTCTTTTTCTCGTACGCAAATACGGTAGCAACTATTGATTTTGCCAAAAAATTTAAAGGTCACGGTTGGGTTGGTATTAAATTTCAATTGGACCCATTAGAAGATTATAATGAAATTGTTTTGCATATTCGTTTTAAAGAAACGGATGCGCGTTTACAGCAAGAAACACTTGGTAAATTGGGAGTAAACCTTATTTATGGAGCTTTCTATATGAATGATAAGCCTAAAGATTTATTGGCTTCATTTTATGATCATATTGAAAAAGATCAACTAGAGATTGATATGGTTAATTTTTCTGGACCTCGTTTTGCTTATGTAGATAACAGATTAATGAGCTTGCATTTGGTTAAAAATGAAATGACCAATGCCGTGATGTTTGGTCCTGATGGAAATAATTTATTACCTGCACAAGAACTTTACAAAAAGAACATCTTGACACTTCGAGGGAGCTTTAGACCAGTGACTAAAGTGAATATAGATATGTTTGAAAAGTCTAAAGAGTTATTCTGTAATGAAAAGCGTGTTGATAAAGATAAAACACGTGTTATTTTTGAAATTACCCTATCCAATCTACGTGCAGAAGGAGAAATTGATGAAAAAGATTTTTTAGACCGTGCGGAATTACTTTGTTCGCTTGGAGAAACGGTAATGATTACTAATTTTCAAGAGTATTATAAATTGATAGAATACTATTCTGAGTTTACCAAAAAACGTATGGGACTGACTATGGGTATTTATAATTTGATTCAAATTTTTGATGAAAAATACTATAGAAACCTTAGTGGTGGAATATTAGAAGCTTTTGGAAAACTTTTCCATAGAGATTTAAAAGTATATTTATATCCATTAAAAGATAAAGAAACAGGAAAAGTTGTTGATTCTAATAATGTTAAAGTGCATCCGCGCTTAAAAGAAATGTATAAGTACTTTAAATTTAATGGTAAGTTTGTAGATATAGAAGACTTTGATCCACAATTTTTAGAAATTTTCTCAAGAAAGATTTTAAAAATGATAAAAGATGGTGAGTCTGGTTGGGAAGAATTACTTCCAGAAGGAATTCCAGAAATAATTAAAGCAGATCGCTTGTTTGGTTACAGACGAAAAAGAAATTAAATTGCTAAAAAAAATAGATAAAATAAAGGCTTTGCATATGCAAAGCCTTTTATTGTTTAAAACAGAGCGCTTTGCCTTATCGTGAAGCGGTCTTTATATTTTTGCAAAATCGATTAGTGTTTACTCATAAAAATCAAATATTTGTTCCGCATGCGCTTTGGTTTTTACTTTTTTAATGATGTTTTCTAGGATTCCGTTTTCATCAATAATAAAAGTTGTACGATGAATACCATCATACTCGCGACCCATGAATTTTTTAGGACCCCAAACGCCATAGGCTTCAATCACTTCTTTGCTCTCATCGGCTAGTAGTGGATAAGGCAATTCGTTTTTGGTTTTGAAATTTTGTTGTCGTTTTGGGCTGTCAGCACTTACACCAAGTATCTCGTAGCCTTGAGTTAAAAAATCTTGATATGCATCGCGTAGGTTTTTAGCCTCCACGGTGCAACCAGGAGTGCTAGCTTTTGGGTAGAAAAATAAGACGAGTTTTTTACCTTTGAAATCACGGAGTTGAACGGTGTTCCCGTCTTGGTCTTTTGCAGTGAAATCGGGAGCTTTGTCACCAATATTTAAATGTGTCATTCTTAGTTTTATTTTGTATTTTTACGCTGTAAATATAGTAAATAATGACCAAAAAAGAAAAAGTAGCATTTGTAGTAGAAACCTTGGAGCGTTTATATCCAAATCCGCCCATTCCATTAGATCATAAAGATCCATATACTTTGCTAATAGCAGTATTGTTATCTGCTCAAAGTACTGATGCACGTGTCAATACTATTACGCCAAAATTATTTGCACTAGCTGATAATCCTTACGATATGATTAAGTTTTCTGTAGCAGAAATACGTGAAATCATAAAACCTGTTGGGCTTTCTCCAATGAAATCTAAAGGTATCTACGGGCTTTCCAAAATGTTAGTTGAGCAATACAATGGTGTTGTTCCAGCTTCTTTTGAAGCCTTAGAAAGTTTTCCTGCAGTTGGTCATAAAACAGCAAGCGTTGTGATGAGTCAGGCTTTTGGTGTGCCTGCATTTCCAGTAGATACACATATTCATCGTTTGATGTATCGCTGGGGTTTGTCTAATGGAAAAAGTGTTGTACAGACAGAACGTGATGCTAAACGTTTGTTTGATAAGGTATTATGGAATACCCTCCATTTACAAATTATTTATTATGCAAGGGAGTATTCCCCTGCTCGTGGTTGGGATGTGACTAAAGATATCATCTTTAACACTATCGGTAGAAAAAGTCTGAAACAAAAAAAATCCTGATACTTGTATCAGGATTTTTAAACTATTAATTCAAAAAAAGTTTTAAATCATTATTGTTTATAGTAACAATCTGCAACGATTTCGAATAATTAAACAAGAATTTTAAAGTTGATTTTTTAGGTTTAAACTGTCGATTTGATGTTGAGTCATTTTTAGTGTAGCTATTTATCATATTATACGGTTTATTTTGATTATACTGTATAAACGATAATAATAATGATTTATTATTAGTTAGTTAAAACTATTTTATGTGTTTCTATTAATTTTCTTAAATTAATAACCGCATAGCGCATTCTTCCTAATGCAGTATTGATACTTACATTTGTGTTTTCTGCTATTTCTTTAAAACTAAGATCTTTGTAAAGACGCATTATAAGAACTTCTTTTTGATCTTCTGGAAGTTCTTCTATAAGCAAACGAATTTCATTTACTATTTGATTTTTGATAATGCTATCTTCTATGTTTTGTTCGCCATCGCCTAAAACATCAAAAATATCAAAGTCTTCTCGAGTGGTTTCAAATTTAGGGATACGTTTGTTTTTTCTAAAATAATCAATGAGTAGATTGTATGAAATACGCATTACCCAAGGTAGAAATTTACCTTCTTCATTGTATCTTCCACCTTTCAAAGTGTTTATGACTTTAATAAAAGTATCTTGAAAAATATCTTCAGTTACTTCTCTATCACGTACTTTTGAAAAGATAAAATTGTAAATGCGTTGTTTATGTCTGTAGATTAAAACTTCTAACGCACGTTCACTACCATTGATGTAGTCTTTCACTAAAACACTGTCTTCTTTCTTTTTCATAACATTATCCTTTTAAATTTATTAATAGATTAATAAATTTTAATTTGTATTCTTTGTTTTTTAAAAGTAATGTTACGCTATAGGCAATTTGTGTTTTGTTGTTATTGAATGGCAAATATATGTTAAAATATGTTAAACTTCCAAATTTTTGTGTAAAAAATTAATAAAAATGTACTATTTCGGGTTTCCAATCCGTTTTTCTACCTGTTTTTTTATCACGAATACTGATTAATTCAAGTTCTTTTGGAATAAATTTTATTAATGTGTACGCATCTGTTCTATTGGCATAAAATGCTTCCCACCCTTTTTTAAAATATTTCACCTTTGTTAAACTATCTTGTACTACTTGTGCCTTGCCTATTAAAGTAACATAACCAGGGTTGTCACGATCAAAATAATGCAATGTCATGCTATTGTTTTGTTTGAGCTCTTTTAACTTTCGTGTTTTTGGGTTGGTTGCTAAATAAATACTAAAATCTTTTTCTGGTTCAAAAGGCTCCATTATACGTGCTTTTGCTTCGCCTTTGTCGTTTGTAGTGATGACAGTTGCAAAATAAGCACTATCAATCACTTTTCTCGCTATTGCTAGTAATGCCAGTTCATCTTTGTTAAAGGTCTTTGGTTTGTTTGTAGTTTCTTCTATCGTTTTATGACAAGAAACGAATACTAGTAAAAGACTGATGAATATAGTTTTGTAAAACTTCATTTTGATTTTTGGATGATTAATCATCAAATATATTATTTTTGTCAATCATTATACTATTATGACTAAAAAAATTGAATCGTTAAGCCCAAAAGACTACATTTTAATTAAAAATGCTCAATTGCATAATTTAAAAGGTGT
>JALSVQ010000136.1 GCA_027073495.1 Flavobacteriaceae bacterium
ACTGTAAAGGTACGCTTTATTCACTTTTTGGATAGTAGCAATCTATATTCGTATGGATTGGCTCTATATTCGTTAATTATTTAGTAATATACGTTTATACGATTGTAAATTAGTTGTTTTTTAATTTTTTTGGAATATATTTTATATGAACTCGCGGTGTATCATAAAATGTCATATCAAAAACGGTTTTTCTTTTTCTTTTTCTTTTTCTTTTTCTTTTTTATAAAAAATATTATTTTGTGTAATGTAAAAATACAGTCCGCCAAAGAACAACAGCAATATAATATTATAGATATACTTTGAGTTCTTCTTTATGATAGACCACAAAGCTTCAAGTCCTATTAGGATAAAAGGAGAAAAAAAGGCTACCATTACAAATGTATGTATACCTATAAATTTTTCAATATCATATAGTATTCCTATTAGTCTATGAGGTCTCCCCACGAACATTAATAGTCCTAATGGCATAGCGCATATTGTCAAAATTAATAGTCCAAGAAATGTATGTTTTACGGGGTTTATTGATTTTTTAGTATTCATTTTTTCTATTTATAGTTATTTATGATTTTTTTCTTCAAGAAAACCACTAAACACATAGCCAAAGTTATGCACACCAGTTATACTGCTAATGTCTATTTTAACCCAAGAGCCATAAATTTCATGGTTATTATCTATTACTGAAAACTGCTTTTTGGTGTCCTTCAAAATATTTACTTGGTATCCTTTGGGCAATTTCACTAATTTTGCACTATTAAAACTTGGCTTTTCGCGTACATTTAAACCATTATTTGCCATCACTATGTATGTTTTTTTTGTTTTAAAACCATCATTAGTGATTAGATATGTTATCGTTTGTAATTCAGGGTTTGTGTACATATTATATTCATTAACAACAACACGATCTTTGTAAATTGTTGATTCTGTGGCTGTAAAACCCTCAGCATTATCATAAGCTACTTCTAACCAATCTATTATTTTATTATTGCTATCTACGATGCATAACCATTGATTATTTTCAGACTCATAATCTCTTTCAATTAATAACAATTTATTCTCTCCTAATATATATTTTCTGGAAATCGTATATTCAGAATCTCCATAAAATTCTTGCAAAATATCAAATCCATGTTTTAACCAACTTGATTTATCCAATTTGAAACTACTAGCTGAAACCTTATCAGAGATTGCCGCTTTGTAAGGCAAATCTAGTGTCGCTATCGCCTCATAGTCAATATGCTGTTCGTATAGGTATCTAAATTCAGTATAGTGTCCATAATCTTCCTCAGCAGTAAAATAATCTAAGTCGCTCAATGTACTATTTTCCTTAAACAAAAAAGTATTCCCTTCTTCACCATTATGAAACCCATCTTGATCGTACTTAATTGTTAAATAACGATCGTTTACTCGGCCAACATCACTCCGATATGAAAATTCAAAAAAGATATAATCTCCTTCACTTTCTTTCTTAAGAATTTTGAAAGATACTATTTCATCGTTTTCAAAAATTCTAGCATTATTGACTAAAAATCCAAGATTTATTTCGAATAGCTCACTAACCTCGCCTGACCCCTCGATATATACTGCTCCTTTTACATGCACAGTAGGATAATTTGATGTGTCTATTGAGTGAAAATAGAAATCATAGAATAGTTCTGCCTTCATTTCTGCTGAAAAAAGAAGTAGTATTAATAGTATAAATATTTTATTGTTTTTCATTTTATTTATGTTTTTTTTTTTGAATTTTATGCTTTAGTAAATAAGTATCTGCTTGTAATACTTGCTAGCATCAGTCCACTAACTGCACCAATAAGAGCACCTATTCCTAATGTCAGCAAAAGAAATATTCCTGAACCTTGGTCTTTGCTTCCTGTTGCATCTCCAATAAGATGTTCTCCTATTAGAGAAGCTAGAATAATACCTATATAGGCTCCTATTAACAATCCAACGATATTCAATAGTATTATTCCTATTATTCGTGCTGCTTTTTCCATCGTATTTTATGTTTTTCTTCTCTAATAATTTTTTCATTTACATCATAAAATTTCCAATTTCCGGACTTATATTCTTTTTCTAATTCTGGATTGTAAATATAAGACTTAATCAAATCTCTTATAGCCTCAATCTATATTCGTAAGGAATGAATCTACATTTGATGGGTTATTTAGAAAATACGTTATACAAGATGGTTACAATATTTACCAACCTCCAATGCGTTTGCGTTCTTTTTGTTGTTTTTGAGTAGCCTCTTGAGTAGCTATAAGGATCAATCCTATTTAAGGTGCGCAGTCAAATGAAAAGAAAGTTATAGCAGTATCCTTATATTTTTTACCTTTGTAAACCTTTGTTATTACAAAATCAATTTTTTCTCCTACTGTCAATCGGTTTTTATAAACACTATCTCCCAAGGAAAAAGATTGTACATTAGGAGAGTCTAGCAAGTTTACTATCGCTATTATTTTTTTATTTCTATATACTTTAAACTGTTTCACTCTACTATTTGCTTCCCATATTGACTTGTTCTTTGCATAACCATTAACTAGTGTTAAATCAGCTGTCAAAGACCCTTCTTCACCTCCATCTTTAGGAAATATGGATTCTATTGTGAAGGATATTTTCTCACCAATACCATAGCCCTTAACTCCTTCTACCCAAGCAGTATTTGTATATGGAGAATCTATTTTTATATCGTACATATTTGCTGCTTGGTAAGTAATGGCATTTGTGCTTTTAAGACAACTTGAAGCTTCAATTTTTGTTGGACTAGTACAAGCGCCTTCAAAAGTGCCATTTTCATTCGGGTCGCGCTTCCAAACAGGGAAATCGGTTTCTAATTCGGCTTGAATTTTTAATGGTTTATTAGAAAAGAAACCATTGTATTTATCAATAATGAGTTTGTTGTCTGTATCATAAAAGGTACAATTTATAAATTGTGGTGCAGGGTATGCTACGGTATTATCTTTATTGAGATAGAAAGTACAATTGGAAAAAACTAAGCTACTGTGATAATCATCTTCTAAAATATCTTCAGAACAATCTCTAATAACAGTGTCATAACACCAAGCTGTTGCGTGATCCATGTTTATGCCTATCACGCCACTACCAAACAAATCGCAATCATAAATTTTAATAACATCAGATCTTACGATATCCAACACGTTCCCATGGCAATAACCTACATCTGGCCAATGCCCAATGCTCAAATTTTTCAAAGTAATATCTCTTGATTTTTGTATTGTGATTACCGTATTTTCAGTGTTTTGAGTGGTGATTTTGATTGGTTCGTTAGCATTACCTATAATTTCAAAATTGGTAATACCATCTAAAATAAATGCTTTATCAGATAGTTCGATATGTTTTGTAAGCAAAACAACCCTATTTGATCGTATTGCTTTCATAAAATCATGGGTTGTAGCAACAGTTATGGTGTCTTTTGGAGAAGCTGTTATGGTACTTATAAACCCAAAGAGTAATACGAGTAAAATTATTTGTTTTTTCATTTGTTTTCTAACTTAGCAAAAAGATTGATAGTATTGAAAGTGACACAATTCCTAAATTAATTCCAATTTTAGTTCTATTTATTTTTTTAACAATAATAAGATATACAAGGTCTGTAATAGCTAAAATACTGATAATTGGTATTCCAAAGAAAACAAATAGAAGGATCTTTGGATTTCCTAAACAGGATCTTTGGCTACTACTAATGAATAGCAAACTGTAAAGGGTAAATAATGAAATAATAATTACAAAGATTATAAATCTTGTTTTAAAATGTTTTTCATTTTCAGATAATATTCGTTTTTTATTCATTTTCTTTAGATATTTTTTTAGTCTTCTTGAGTATTTTTTAGTTTTGCTTTAAAATAGATTAAATCATTCAAATCAACTTCTAGGCTCTGAGATTCTCTATATTTTAAGGCTACCAAATTTTTTCTCCCTTTTTTCTCTTGAAGAAAAGTGAATTTTGATAAATCTCCTGTGAGTGGAATGGTCGTTATTTGTGTATTACCTCTATTCCTATTTACTAAAGATACAAGTACACCATTGCCAACATCACTAGTTTTTTCAGAAAAAAGCTTGACAGTCTCTAAACGGTCTTTCATTTCCCCTTGTTTGCAATATGATGAAAATAAGTTATTTAACTTATATGCTTCTCTTATACTGATATCTTTAAATGGTAAACTTTCTATTTTTTGTTCAAAGTTCTTTATTTTTTTTGTTGACCAAATCTCCTTAGTTGTATCTTTAAAATTAGAATTGG
>JALSVQ010000137.1 GCA_027073495.1 Flavobacteriaceae bacterium
TGTTTTAAATAATCACTGTTCTTTCCTATAAGCAACACATTGATTTTCGCTTTTGTTTTTAAACTAAAAAAATAGCGGTTGTCAAACTGTAAACCATTATCTTCTAAACTAACATAGCCATTTATAGTATCTTGTTTTTGAATAGTAAAATGCGCGTTTTTGCTACTTTTTGCAGGAACGATTAATGTGTTTTTTGCTAATAATTTTTTATTGCCATAGACAGCAATGGTTTTGTTTTGCTGTTCATCACTTTGATTTTTTACAAAGGCTTCTAGCTCATAACTATTCTGATCTTTATTTTTTATTTGAAGCTTTTCTATACTTTGATTTTGCCGCTTTTCTATTTTTTTTGGAATAAAATAATAGTTTATTGCAGGGTTTAAAGTAGTAATACTATCTTCTTTCAAATTTTGAAAATCACTGATTACAATCATATTTTTCACAGCATCATGATGTTTTAATAGTTGCTGGTTGGCTTGGAGTAATGTAGTGTTTATATCAAATGATTTTGCGCTGTATGTTACGTTTTGTATTGTTTTCTTAAGTGTTGCTCCCTTTTGCTTTTCATAGCTTTCATCATTGGTCATTATACCTAAGGTAGTTTCTTCCTTGAGTGTTTCTAGTATTTGTTGTTTGCTATTGGCAAGTAATACACCAGAGACTCCTGAACCTTGCATGCTAAAAGAATTATCTAAAAACACAAGCGTTTCTTGAGGTGCATCATTGGCTTTGTTTTTACTAGGAAAATACGGTTTTGCAAAGGCGAGAATCAGCATTGTAAAAAAGCCTAAACGCGTCAATAAAATCAACCATTTTTTGAGTTTGGCACTTTTGCGTGTTTGCAGTTCCAACTGTTTGAGCATAGCAACATTGGTAAATGCCACTTTTTTGAATCTTCTGAGCTGAAACAAATGCACTATTATTGGTATTAATAATGCAAATAGGGCATAGAGTATGTTTGGATTTTTAAATAGCATAATTTATTTTTAGCAGGTCAAATATAGTTTAATTTTTAATTGTATTTTTGATAAATTTTTAATTTATCCTTGTGAAGCGTTTCTTAAGCTATATTTATCCTATTACAAAAAAAATAAAATCAGAATTCAGTGGTGATTTAGAACTCACTTGGTATAATGGTTATAAGGTCTTAAACACCAAAAACACCAATTATTCTTATGGCTCATTGCAAGAAATTTTAGATTTTGCATTATCCAAAATTATTGTAAAAAATATAGAAAAAACCTTGCTTTTAGGACTTGGAGCAGGCTCTGTAGTGGCTACATTACGCAATAAATATCAGTATAATGGCTTGATTAACGCAGTAGAAATAGATGCTATTCTCATCAATATTGCATGCCAAGAGTATCAAATTTGTGCTGATGCTAAAATGGTAATTCATCAAGCAGATGCTTTTGAGTTCATTAAAAACAATAAAACGCTGTACCATTTGATTATTATTGATTTGTTTATTGATAATCGAGTGCCAGATGTGTTTTATTCGGAAGCATTTATAAGTATTTTGAAACAGCAAGTAGCTAAAGCTGGTTACTTTATATTTAATTTGGGTATGCAAGCTGATTTAACTGCTGTTATAGCCGATGTTATGCAGTTTTTTGGCTCTGATTTTGAGTTGAAGTTATATGATGAAGTGTTAGGGACAAATACATTACTCATTGGAAAAAAACTGTAAGTTGTTGCTATAAAAAACGACTGATAAAAAAACTAAATTTTATGAAAGCATTACAATTAATTCTTATTATTGCACTCACATTATCTTGTGCTAGAAGCCCAAAAATTAAAAAACAATTAGCTATGGAAACAAAAGAAACAAAGTTAGAATATGCCACATTTGGAGGCGGTTGCTTTTGGTGTACAGAAGCCATGTTTGAACAGCTCCAAGGTGTATCATCTGTACTTCCTGGTTATGCTGGAGGGCATACCAAAAAACCCTCTTACCGAGAAGTATGTACTGGAACTACAGGTCATGCAGAGGTGATTCATATTGCTTACAATCCTGATGAAATAACATTTACGACTTTGCTTGAAGTGTTTTTTGCTACACACAACCCGACTACACTAAACCGTCAAGGCGCAGATGTTGGCACGCAGTATCGTTCGGTTGTTTTTTATCATAATGAAGCTCAAAAAATAGCTACAGAAAAATTCATTGCAGCATTGACATTAAACGAGGTATTTGATAAACCTATTGTAACAGAAATCACAAAATTTGATCATTTTTATAAAGCCGAAAATTATCATCAAAATTATTATGAGAACAATAAAGAGCAAGCTTATTGTCGTGCTGTGATTAACCCAAAATTAAAAAAGTTTTTAATCAATTTTTCGGATAAATTAAAATAGCTTAGCCACATATTATTGGCATATTTTTTGCTTGGTTTCTAATGAAATTAATACAAATATGAAAACAGCAAACATAAAAAAAACGAACAAAGCCAAATACAGTAAACTCTATGCGAGTATATTTTTTGATATCTTAGGTTCATTAACTTATTTCGCCCCGATGCTAGGAGAGACAGTAGATTTTGCTTGGGCGCCTTTGTCAAGTTATTTACTTTACAAAATGTATCGCGGCACAGAAGGGAAAATAGGAGGAATGGTCAACTTTTTTGAAGAAATATTCCCATTTACAGATATTATCCCAACCTTTACACTGACATGGATTTATAAATATATGATTAAGAAAGATGTTTAAATAATGATAAGGTCTAAAACTATTAGAAAGCAAGACTACAAGTTCCAAAACTTACAACTAGATAAATCACTCCAAGAATAAATAATACTTTAGCTGCTTTTTTATTGCTTTTTCGAACAATAGCACCAATTATAAAAAGTAGTGCCGCAGGGCCAACCATTATTAATAATAACATAAAAATTAAATCATCCATATTTTTTGCTTTAAAAGTGTTAAATTAAATCAGCTCTAAGTTTTTCTAAATATTCTTTTTTATCATCTCTATAAAATAAATTCATCGTTTCAAATGGTATTATTTTATTGTCTTTGTTTACTATATGAACACATGATTTTTTAATAGCTCGAACATCAAAATTGTGTGCATCAATAAATTGCATGATAATGATACGAAATAAATTATCATAACCCAAATCCGGAGCATCTATTTTTGGTAAACAACACATTATAGATTTTAAATCTTCTTCGGCACACTCAACCGAAGTTCCTGTGCTAAACATGTCTAACATCTTGGCGTGTAATACTTCGTCTTGCTCATAAATAATAGTATTTTTACTATTATCTAATAAATCTTTAGGATTTACCAAACGCGTTAATGGAAATGTTTCTTCTCCTAGTTTTAACGCATAAGCCATTACTAAAGCATCTGGATTACAAGGTACAGGTATTAAATCATCTGAGCTAAAAACATCGGTTTGTTCTAATATTTTTCTTCGTACTTCGGTTAAAGTTATTCTATTTTCATTTAAATCAAAATCATCTAATCTTCCTGCAATTTGTGTTGGTTGGAAAGTAACGCCTCGAATACATTTTTGTTTTAATGCATAATCAATAGTTTTACCAATCTCATTATCATTGACACCTTTTTGTAGTGTAACTACTAATGTTGTTGAAAGGTTTACTGCGTTTAAATTTGCTATGGCTTGTTTTCTTATTTTGGTAAGATCTGCACCACGCATGGTTTGTAAAACGTCTTTTTCAAAACTATCAAACTGTAAATAAATTTCGAAATCAGGACTATATGTTTTTAGTTTTTCAGCAAATGCGATATCTTTTGCTATTTCTATACCATTAGTATTTAGCATTAAGTGTCTAATTGGTAATGTTTTAGCATAATCTAAAATTTCCCAAAATTGAGGGTGAATAGTTGGCTCTCCACCACTTATTTGAACTACATCTGGTTCGTGTTCGTGCTCAATTATAGTATCTAACATTTTTTTTATTTCATCGAGACTGCGGTGTCTTCCGTAAGTAGGTGAAGATCCTGCATAACACGTTGGACAAGTCAAGTTACATCGATCTGTTACTTCTACAATAGTCAAACAAGAATGTTGTTCGTGATCTGGGCACAAACCACAATCATAAGGGCAACCATAATGTATTTTTGTGTTAAATTTATAGGGCATATCCGAAGGCTTATTATAGTTGCGAATATTTTTGTAATAAGGGATATCATCTGCAATCAATACTTTAGAATTTCCATGTTCTGGACATCTTTTGAGCATATAAACTTTCTCATCTTGAAATACAATTTT
>JALSVQ010000138.1 GCA_027073495.1 Flavobacteriaceae bacterium
TATCGGGTACTTTTTGGTTTGATGTTCTGAGTCCAATCACTGGTGAACGCATTGAAATACGAGAGGGGCGTTTTGATACCATTTTTACAGAATAATAATAAAGAAGCCGTTTTGCTGCAACAAAACGCAATATATATTAATTTAAAAACAATTTATTATGAAAAAATTCATTTTACTAGTAGCAGTATTTATTACGCTATCTTCGTGTAAAAAAGACCATGTAAACGAAGCCTTGCCAGCAGCAACACAAACAGGAGCAGGAGTATTTGCTTGCAAAGTAAACGGGCGGTCTTTTATAGACAAAAGTGGTGGCTATTTCAATTGTTTTTACCAACTTGTTGGTGGAGAATATAACTTTGGGATAGGAGCTCATGATAATGATTTTGAAAACACCAATTTACCTTGGTCAATAGGTTTACTTACCTATGATAGAGCGATAGCTGAAGGTGAAACACTACAACTTTTAGAACGAGACATTGGAAATGCCTTTGGACAGCTAGGAATTTCGCCAACTGTTAGTAATTATTATTCAGTACCAACTGACCAAATCTATACAGGGGAGTTAACAATAACCAAATTAGATTTTACCCACAAAATAGTATCGGGTACTTTTTGGTTTGATGTTCTGAGTCCAATCACTGGTGAACGCATTGAAATACGAGAGGGGCGTTTTGATACCATTTTTACAGAATAATAATAAAGAAGCCGTTTTGCTGCAACAAAACGACTTCTTAGCTAAACAATAATGTCTAACAATTAATAATTACAAATTTATGAAAAAAGTAACACTATTACTATGTTTTGTGTTTGCTATTTTGGCAAATGCACAAATTGAAATTGACACACAATGGAAAAATCAAGTTAAACCTATATTTCAAGGGCTAAACAAAAGTAGGATTCCTCATGAGATACTACTCGATTTTGCTATGGAGTTTACCAATGTTGCTGCCTACAATGGCAAATTAACCGATTCAACCTATGTAAATGCTCAAATATTGGGAAACATCTACAAAACTTTGTTTATGGCAAAGGTAACACCCAACACTCAGTATTTTGATACATTTGAAGATGTAGCTTCGCACTGGTTTACGCATCGAAAAAGCTACAATCAGCAGCAACAAAACACATTAGTGCTCGCTGGCTTATACTATCAATATACACAGATAGACCCCAAGGCAAGAAACAAAATTAGTGTAATAAACAATAAGTATTATGACAAGTACATACGCGGTGTTTGGCAGAACCCGTATCAAGAGGGAGCAACCATTGCTTATGCCCCGCCCATACAAAAATATAATAAACGTAGCTTTAAGGTAGTACTGCCCAAAAATTTATTTTTGAGCAATAATAAGCAACAGATCAAAAAAATTGAAATAAATTTTAATGATGGTTCGGGCTATAGAGCATTGAACTACAATAAACCAATAACAGTTACGTATCGTGAAAATGGTATTTATTCTTGGCTGTTCAAAACTACCTTGGTAGATGGTTCGGTGCTGTATTCGCAAACGAAACTCAAAATAGATGCAACAGCAAGAAGCGGTAAGCCAGATGCAACAGCACGCTACGAAAACAATGTATTGATTCAAGGTGCTAATGCCAGTGCCAGACTACGAATCAAATATGCGCCAAGCCACAATGGAGAGTTAAAAAAACCATTAATAGTAGCCGAAGGTTTTGATGCAGGAAGTATTTTGACTCCCGAAATAGTAGGTGGAGACAATACTTTAAAAGGGTTTTATGACAGATTATCATATTCTGGTAATAACCTTCATTCATTGCTAGGTTATAGTATTGAGTCAACACTGCCATCTCAAGAATACGACATTGTCTATGTTGATTGGACAAATGGTACAACCTACATTCAAGACAATAGTGATGTGCTCAAAAATGTTATTGGTTGGGTCAATACACACAAAGTTACAGCTGAGCCCAATGTGCTACTAGGTCAAAGTATGGGTGGAGTTATAGGGCGTTATACTTTGGCAAAAATGGAGCATGATGGTATAGCTCATGATGTGCGTTTGTTTATAGCTCACGATGCCCCATTACAAGGTTCAAATGTGCCATTGAGTATGCAGTATTTTAGCCGTCATGCACTAGACGAATATGTTGCTGCCCCTATCCTTTTTGGAGGTTTAGAATTATATATACCACTTTCCATCAGCTTTCCATCGCCATTGCGCTATTTAACATTGCAAGATACACCAGCAGCAAAGCAAATGAATTATCATTATGTTGACCGTTCTAGTCAACCTACAATGACACCACATAATAGCTGGCAGGAAGAATTTGAAGCGATGGGCTACCCAACACAGTGTAGAAATGTAGCTATAAGCAACGGGAACGAATGTGGTGCTGACCACGGTTATTTACCACGGGATAAATTTGTAAGTATTCATCATATATACAAGCCTAGTTTTTGGGGAGATTTATTAAATATAATTGCTACACCGCTTGCTGGTTTTATTATAAATGATCCTGCTTTGACTTTTTCAGGTGTTTTACCGGGTAAAAGTAATTATTATTTTGATTTTGATATTCGAGCTAATCCCGATGTTAATCAATCTAATAGAGAAGTCTATTGGGGAAAAGTGCGTTACGAAAAGAAATTCTTGTGGCTTGTTTCTATATGGCATACTATTACAAACCGTACAATGTACGCTCCACAAGGATATTTACCTTTTTCAACTTATTCAGGAGGTTATATTAATTTTAGGGCAAGCTTACCAAATTTTATAGTAAATAATTTACCAGCCGGTGCCTTTGTGAACTCAAAATATGGTTTTATACCCGTAGTAAGTGCTTTGGACGTGAAAAGGGATAATACTACTGTTACTCCCTATGATTATAAGCTCAGTTATTCTGGAGGAAACATGCCGGAACCTGCGTTAAGTACAACTTTCAATAATTTTGTTGTAGATTTTCAACCAGGACAAATGAGAAACCGCCCACACATTTCTTTTCAAAGAAGAAATGGTGATTGGCTTGCAAGAGAGCTCAATGTACAAGCAACCAATTTAATAGATTGTTCATTGATATGCACAGATAGGGAGATTTTAGGTGAAGAAAACTTTTGTAATAGTGCAACCTATTCATTAGAAGGCAATATTACACCAGATTATTGGACTATTACAGAAGGGTCAAATGTAGTGAGTACATCAAATAATGGAAATACCATAACACTAACGCGTAATGGTTCTAGTAATGGTTTTGTAACCATAAAGGCCTATATTCATAGATATGGATGTGGTAGCAAATGGTTCTCAAAACGTATATTTGTTGGTACTTACGCTGATGATCAGACTATTGATGAAGCTACAATTACAGATGAATACCCTGAAATTTTGGTACTTACGGAAGATGCTTCAGGACGTCAAATTCAATGGCGTGTAAACGGTATAAATGTTCCAGACCCAGGTAATGTAGGGTTACGCATTTATCTTGATGAATACCCTTGTAATGGTGATGATATTATACTATCAATTCGCGTTTTAGGTGTGTGTGGTTGGTCAAATTGGGTAGATAGAAACTATGGCGCATGCGAAGATATTATGTTTAGGTTTAGTTCAAATCCAATGCTTGAAAATAATGCATTAAACAAAGTTGTAATCAAAGATAATATTTTGATAAATGAAAACACAAGACATACTATTAAAATATATGACAATTATGGTAATGAAGTTTATTCTAAAACTTCGACAAGTTTAGAGTATGATGTGAGTAACTTGAATAAAGGATTTTATATTGTTCAATACCAAACAGATAATGGAAAAATATCAAGCAGAAGATTAGTCATTGAATAATACGGAAAAGTATAAAATAGTAATGAATTTTTTAAGGCTATAAGCAATTGTGTTTATAGCCTTAATTTGTTATGTGAAGTGAACTTCTTTGAACTTCTTCCTCGTGCTTACAAAAGTTTACTAAATTATTGTACTTTTACGAGATAAATGAAACAATTACAATCAAAATATATACGTTGGATACTTGTTTTAGGCTCACTCCTCATTGTGGTATTGATTCTATGGAACACATGGCAGTTTTTTCAACAAATAAAAATTGAAGAGCGCAACAAAATGGAAATATGGGCAGCAGCTCAAAAACATTTTGCAGAATCTGATTTGAATGCAGACCCTTCATTAGACTTAAAAATAATTAATAACAATACAAATATTCCAATGCTTGCTATCTATGAAGATACTGGCGAATTGTTTGATAGCAAGAATATAGATAGTCTTT
>JALSVQ010000139.1 GCA_027073495.1 Flavobacteriaceae bacterium
CAAAACGTTTTTCAAATTCATCAATGATTTCTTCCTCCCCAAATACTTTTATTTGGCTACCACGTGCTACTATTTTAAGTTTTGGAAAATACTTTCCTAGTGCTTTGATGTTGTTATTTTGCTCTCCGTGTAAGATTAGTAATGGTAAAGTATGCGAGGATTTTCTTATAGGGAAATCCGTTGTAAATATACCGAAACATTAATTTTACACGTTGTTAACTTTAGTTATTTCAATTTGTAATAGAGTTTAAAAGCAAATGAGAAGTTCGCCCCAAAACGAGTTCCTTCCTCATTCTTATAATTATAAAATCCAAACATATCACCTCCTTCTGGTCCTAAATCTACGATATCTGGATTTATAATATTTAAAAAAGTATTTTTTCTAACTCTTAAACCTAATCCTGTGTATATATTAAAACCAAATCGGTTCTTAGAATAGATAATAAAACCATATTTTAAGTTAAGACCGTATTTTTTTCTATTGTAATCAGACTTGTCATAAGATAGTGATTCTCCATTTTCAGGAAAGTAGTGACCATTATAAAATACATCTTTATGGTTGATATAGAATAATTCCAAAGAAAAATATTTTTTAGTTTTCCGTTTAGGATTGATTATATAGTATAATTCTGGTCTAATTTCCCATAATTGATAATTTTTACCAATTTTTTCACCAAAATCAGAGAATGATAAACTTCGTTTTCCAAACCCAATATCAAGTCCTATTTTCCATTTATTATTTAGATTTCTAATATATCCAACTCTCCAACGTGGACTTAATGTATTGATAGGAGATAATAAGTTTAAAGTTAAATATGATTTATTAGTTAAATTTTTTTCAACATTAGTTTGAGCATTTCCATTTATTAAAATAAATAATGAAATAAATGAGAATATAATTAAAATTCTTTTAGTTTGTCGTTGAGTCATAATTAAAGTTAACGGTTTGAATATGTGCGTTTGGCATTTCAACGCTCCAAGTTTTCTGGTTTTGCACTATGTTTATTTATTGCTGTCATCTTATTTTTAAGCACTATCTGCCAAATGCACTATATTTTTTGTTGTAGGGCGTTATTCATTATTCTTCCTTTTGATGAAATCTGAAATCTGATTTGGAATTTCAGCTTTATTATTAACAAATTCATCAGGTATGGGAAAATCATAAACTTTTTTAACAGGAATTGTTCCTGCCCAATAATCAAGATTTAAATCATTTTTATTATCAGCTGGTGGCGTGTTTGCAATTTTTGCAGATGCTGTTTTAATTGTTATTTCTAATACTCTTGTTGCTTTTAATTCTTTCTCATTCGGTTTTCTACAATATTCCCAACGATTTGGAACAAAATGATTTATAATTGTTTTCAAACCTTTCAATTTATCTTTATCATTTGTCAATTCTTTCACAGAACCAAAAATCATTACTGAACGATAATTCACAGAATGGTGAAACGCAGAACGGGTTAATTTCATTGCGTCTAAAATCATTACATTTAAACAAACTTCTTCTGTTTCCAACAAGGCATCAGTCATTCTATTTTTTAGTGAGCCGTGAATATAAATTTTGTCGTCAAGTCTCCCAAAATTTATAGGTTGAACAAATGGTTTATTATTATAAATAAAAGCAATATTACAAATCTCAGTTTCGTCAAGTATTGAATATATTTCAGACTTATCATAAGTAGCTTTTTTCGCCCCTCTTTTTACAGTATTTATTTCTGATTTCTTAAATTTCATTTTTTAAATAATCTTATTTTTTTTGAATTCGGTGGATTCAAGACCTCAACGCAACCTTATTAAGGTTCAAATATACATTTTTTAATACTAATTTTTTTTATTTTGCTAAAATAATTCTGATTAGCAATACATGTCGCTGCTGCTAGGACTCATTTTAAAGTTATTCGATTTTAAACTAACAGTATGAAGAGGAAAATCGAACAACTTTAAAACGTAAAAATCAAACTCAAATTATTGATATTCTAAAGCTAAAGCTTCTTTTTTCTTATAGGCTTTGATAATAGCAGAAACCAATTTATGACGAATCACATCTTTCTCATTAAGATGTACAATACTAATTCCTTGCACACCATCCAAAGTTTTTAAAGCTTCTTTAAGCCCTGATATTTGCTTGCGCGGTAAATCTATTTGCCCAGGGTCTCCAGTGATGATAAACTTAGCGCGTTTTCCCATTCGGGTCAAAAACATTTTCATTTGATTGTGTGTTGTATTTTGCGCTTCATCAAGTATCACAAAGGCATTGTCTAGTGTTCTACCACGCATAAAAGCAAGTGGAGCAATCTCAATAACACCTTTTTCAATATACGAAGCCAAACGTTCAAAAGGAATCATATCTCGCAATGCATCGTAGAGTGGCTGCATATAAGGATCAAGTTTTTCTTTTAAATCTCCAGGTAAGAAACCTAAATTTTCTCCTGATTCTACAGCAGGTCTTGTGAGTATAATACGTTTTACTTCTTTTTCTTTCAATGCACGTACAGCAAGAGCTACCGCAGTATATGTTTTTCCTGTTCCTGCAGGTCCAACGGCAAAAAGCATGTCATTTTTTAAGCTACTTGCTACCATTTTCTTTTGATTGGGAGTTTCTGGCTTGATTTGTTTGCCTCCAACACCGTGAACAATGATATCTGTATTATGATTTGATTTAGATATTTGCCTTGTTAAATCACTTGTTAGTATGAGTTCGATATCTTCATTTTCGAGTTTGTTATACTTTCTAAAGAAATTAACGAGCATTTCAAAACGTTTTTCAAATTCATCAATGATTTCTTCCTCCCCAAATACTTTTATTTGGCTACCACGTGCTACTATTTTAAGTTTTGGAAAATACTTTCCTAGTGCTTTGATGTTGTTATTTTGCTCTCCAAAGAAATCTCTTGGATTGATATGTGTTAGGGATAAAACTCTTTCGTTCAAATTATAGTGCTATTAAAATGATTTATACTACTTTTGTAGTTCAAATGTACATCTTTATTTTGAATTATTATGCCAAACCTAATAACTTTATGCACAGATTTTGGATTGAAAGATTATTTCGTTTCTGCTGTAAAAGGTGCTTTATATAGTGAAATTCCCAATGTTAATATTGTAGATATTTCGCATCAAATAATGCCTTTTCACAAAGAAGAAGCAGCATATATTCTTCGTAATGCTTACACAGCTTTTCCTGAAGGAACTGTTCATATAGTTGGTGTAGATGCTACTCATACCGATGAACATCAGCATATTGTGGTATTGCTCGATGGACATTATTTTATTACTGCAGACAATGGTATACTTTCATTAATAAGTCAGACTATAGCGCCTAGCAAGGTTATAGCAATTGATCAACGAATAAGTCGTGAGTATCGGCTAGGAGCAGGCTATCCTGTTTTGGATGTGTTTGTTCAAATTGCTGCCCATATTTGCCGTGGTGGTGCACTCGAAGTACTTGGTAAACCCCTTGATAAACTATACGAATTAAAAGGAACAAGCCCACAAGTAGAACTTGATCAAAATAGTATTAAAATACCAATTATTTATATTGATAACTTTGGTAATGCAGCGACATCATTGTCTAGAAAAGCATTTGAAGCAGTTAGAAAAGGACGTAAATTTACAATTTATCTTCCTTCAGGTCTTAGTTTTAATACCATTTTAGATTCGTATGATGCTATAAATGATTATACGATTCCTGATATTGTAAAAAAGAATGCAGGACGTGAATTTGCCTTATTCAATACTTCAGATGAACTAGAAATTGCTATTTATAAGAGTAATAAGCATTCTGTTGGTGCAGCTTCAAATTTATTAGGTCTAAAATGCTTGGATACAATACAAATTAAATTTTTTAATTAAAAAAATAGTGCGCAATTAAAAAAAAAGACTAGATTTGTCACATAAATAATTAACAATGCAAACATATAATACATATTGGAGCTTTTTTTATTACTTCTTTTTTGCAAAAGGAGCGAGGCTAAGTATGTGTTAATTTAGATATTAAATAGAAAAAATTAATAAATAGTAGTCTCGAGAAATCGAGACTTTTTTTGTACTATGAATATAGCAATACAAGGCATAGCAGGGTCATTTCACCATATAGGAGCATCGCAATTTTTTGGTGATACAATAAGCATTACGCCGTGCTTAACATTTGATGAAATGCCCTTATTACTCAAAGAGAATAAGGTAGATTACCTTTTTATGGCAATAG
>JALSVQ010000140.1 GCA_027073495.1 Flavobacteriaceae bacterium
AGGCAAAAATAAACCTTTATTTGTATCTATAATAAACTATAAGTAATATTTAACAATATTTTTTAAAATAATTTCTATTGCTTATAAAACATTTGTATTTTTGTGTTCGATATAAATATATAGAATACTAAAATTATGGATAAATTTGATGTAGTAGTTATCGGTTCAGGACCTGGCGGATACGTAGCAGCAATTCGTTGTGCACAGTTAGGGTTTAAAACTGCAATAATAGAAAAATATAATACCCTTGGAGGAACGTGTCTTAATGTTGGTTGCATCCCTTCTAAAGCTTTGCTAGATTCTTCACATCATTATCACGATGCCATTCATCATTTTGAAAAACACGGCATACAAGCCAAAGGACTTACTATTGATTTTAAACAAATGATAGCACGTAAGGATGAGGTTGTATCGCAAACATGTAGTGGTATTGATTTTTTAATGGATAAAAATAAAATTGCAGTTTTTCACGGTTTGGGAAGTTTTGTTGATAAAACAACTATCGCCATCAAAACAGCTAAAGAAACTATCCAAATCAATGCAGTAAATACTATTATAGCAACAGGCTCTAAGCCATCAACTTTGCCATTTATTACAATTGATAAAAAAAGAGTCATTACTTCTACCGAAGCTTTAAGCCTTAAAGAAATACCAAAACACCTTATCGTGATTGGTGGTGGTGTTATCGGTTTGGAATTGGGTTCTGTTTATAAACGCTTAGGGGCTGAGGTTTCAGTGGTAGAATATATGCCGAAAATAGTGCCAGGAATGGATGCTATGCTTTCTAAAGAATTGCAGAAATCACTCAAAAAACAAGGTGTGAAATTCTATACAGCACATCAAGTGAAAGCTGTTGCTGCAAAAGGAAAAAAAGTAACGGTTAAAGCATTAAACAAAAAAGGAGAAGAAGTTTCTTTTGAAGGCGATTATTGTTTGGTTTCTGTAGGAAGAAAACCGTATACTGAAGGTTTAAATCTTGAAGCAGCAGGTGTAAAACTTACCGAAAGAGGACAAGTAGAAACAAATGCGCAATTACAAACAAATACATCAAATATTTATGCCATTGGAGATATTGTAGCTGGACCTATGCTTGCTC